>JAJXYI010000129.1 GCA_021780625.1 bacterium
CATCAGTCCGGTGGTCGGATTGGCGGCGCGGTGAAAGAACGCGCGGCTGGTGACGGTGATTTTGCGCAGCAGGGCGCGGTCGGCCGGATCGGCGGCCCAGCGGGCCCACAGCTCATAGAACGCGGGCAGGTGGTAGGAGGGATCGGTGAAGGTGGAAAATGGATACTTGGGGACGAACACGACCTGGTGGTGCGTGGGATCGAAGATGCTCGTGACGACGGGGGAGGCCGCCTCGCCCTTGTGGAGCATGGCCTTCAGGAGCGCCTGCGCCTCGGCCTCATAGTCGGGGGCGCCCGCCGGGTGACCCCAGCGGTGGGCGGCGAAAAAGAGGGCCATGGTGATCCACTCCTCGCCGTCGGAGGCGGAGTCGGGGGAGAGGATTCGGCCGTCGGGGGAGCAGTGCCAGGCGAAGAATCCCTTTCGCGGGCCCGAGTTGTGGCGCATGTGACGGACCGCCCAGTTCCAGAGCCGGTCGAAGACGTCGCGGCGGTTCATCTGCACCGCGATCATCAGTCCGTAGGACATGCCCTCCGTGCGGACGTCGCCGTTGGCGATATCCTCGATGTAGGCTTCGTCCTTTCCGACGGGAAAATAGACGGCCTGGGTGTCGGGATTGCCGAAAAACAGCTGTTGGAAGGAGGCGTCGATCTTCGCGTCGATGGCGGCGTCGGACTTGCCGAGCAGCTGCCTGAACAGGTCGGGGGCGGGCCTGGGGGCGGGCGCGGCGGCGTAGCTGGCGCAGGCGAGGCCGGTGCCGAGCAGGAGGGCGGAGACGACGGAACGGAGGGCGGAGACGGGCATGGAAAGTGGGACAGGGTTAAAGCAGGACGCTCCGCTTTTTGAGCGGAGCGTCCGGGGCGATCAGGCTTTGGCGAAAGCCTTTCGTCGCTCGGCGAGTTCGTCGCCGATCCGGAGGTTGAGCTCCTTGCTGATCGGATAGAGTGCGATGGCCACGAAGGCGATCAGGAAGGGGATGGCAGGATAGAGGGTCGCGCAGAGCCGGATGCCCATGAGGGCGTGGGGCGACTGGACGGCGTTGGGGACGTAGCCGTAGCCGGCGAGCAGCCAGCCGCCGATGGCGCCGCCGAGGCCGAGGCCGGCCTTGAGGGCGAACACGATGCCGGCGTACACCATGCCGGTCGCACGGCGCCCGGTCTTCCATTCGGAGAAGTCGGCGACGTCGGCGATCATGGCCCAGAGGAGAGGGATGGTCGGGCCGTAGAACACAGGCCAGAGCAGGCTGAGGAACATGAGCCAGCCGATCGACGTGGCGGGAACGAAGAAGACGGCGGCGGTGACGAGCGCGGTGCCGAAGATGCCGGTGAGGAAGACGGCCTTCTTTCCGAAGCGGATCGAGAGCGGCTTGGAAACCAGCACGCCTACGATCGTCACCAGGTTGCCGGCCATGTTGAAGACGCTGAAGCCGACCGCGGTCACATTGGAGCCGTCGGGCTGGAGGATGAAGCCGAACCAGCCGAGCATGGTCTTGCCCCAGCCCTCGGAGGTGCCGGCGTGCACGTTGCCCAGGCCGATGTCCTTCACGAAATTGAGCAGGGCATTGTGGTCGACGTAGTAGGTGAAGTAGTAGAACAGCAGGCCGCCGCGGAGGGAGAGGGTGACGAAGATGCACAGGGTGATGAGGAACATCACGACCCAGGGCGGGCTGTGGAAGACGTCCTTGAGGTCCTGGATGATGGACGTCTTCTGCTTGGGGTCGGGGTGAACGCGTTCCTTCGAGCTGAGGAAGGCGATCACATAGAATACGACGGCGATGGCGCCGAAGATGCCGAAGGTGACGGACCAGCCGTGGGCGGGGTTCTTGCCGCCGAACTTCTCGACGAGCGGGAGAGTGAAGCCCTGGACGATGAGGGTGGCGGCCATGGCGGACACGAAGCGGAAGGTGGACAGCGAGGTGCGCTCGTTGACGTCGCCGGTCATGACGCCATTGAGGGCGGAGTACGGCGTGTTGTTGGCCGAGTACATCATCATCATGAGCGTGTAGGTGATGAACACATACACGATCTTGCCGCCGCTGCTGAAGTTGGGGACGGTGTAGGACAGCCAGAGGACGATGCCGAAGGGCATGGCGGTCCACAGCACCCACGGGCGGAACTTGCCCCAGCGCGTCTCGGTGCGGTCGGAGAGCACGCCCATGAGCGGGTCGAAGCCCGCGTCGAAGATGCGCACCAGGAGGAACAGCCAGCCGGCGGTGGCGGCGGAGATGCCCATGACGTCGGTGTAGAACCGGCTCTGGTACATGAGCATCGCCTGGAAGAAGAAGTTGGTGGCGGCGTCGCCCAGGCTGTATCCGGCTTTTTCGCGGAACGAGAGGCGTTCTTTATAATGGCTCATCGGGAGTTGTGGGGAGTTTTGAGTCAGGGTTTGGGCGGCCGCTCATTCGAGCAGCCAGAGGAAGGTGGTGACGCCGCGCGGGTAATAGCGGCTTCCGCAGGTGATGCCGGTGTCGCTGTGGATCTGGTCGCACATGGCCTGTGACCCGCAGCCGGGGCGGCGCTGCCAGTCGGCGTGGACCTTGTCGGCGGCGCGGGCCTGGGGAGTCATGGCCGAGGGGAAGAGCGATCGGATCACGTACTGGCACAGGGCGATCTTGGAGAACCAGGTGTTGGTGCTGGTGCTGCTCATCTTCCAGCCTCCGGAGACGGCGTCGAGGCAGATCCCGGGCTGGAGGACGCCCTCGATGTGGGCCTTGAGCTGGTTGAGCAGGGGGCCGAAGCGCCCCTCGAAGTCGAGGGCGTCGGTGATGCCGAGGTAGAGCGGATAGGCGAAGCCCTCGACGGCGGGGATGATGCGCGAGCGGTTTCCGGCCTCGAACACGGCGGGGAAGAGGCCGGTGTCGGTCTCGAACCGCGAGGCGAGGGTGGAGGCGAGCAGCGCGGAGGCCTCGCGGGCCGCGGCGCGTTCGCCGGCCAGTCCCAGCCGCTGGAAGGCGCGTTCGAGGAGGATCCAGGCGCCGAGGGTCTTCACGGTCAGGTAGAGATTGTTCCTGGCCTGGCCGAGGGAGACGTCGAGGCTGTCGTAGGTGGTGATTTCCGAGCCGTCCGGGCCGCAGCGCTCGCTGTCATGCTTGAGGATGCCGTCGCGTTTCCGGGGATCGGGGTCGTCGCGACGGCGCAGACTCTCGGCGCAGGCGACAAGCACGGAGCGTCGGCGGCGCAGCCACGCGCGGTCGCCGGTCTTTTCGGCGTAGGTCACCGCGGACAGCACCCAGTTGAGGAGCTGCTCCATGGTCATGTGGCTGAAGCAGCCGTGAAGGTGGTCGCACTCGTAGCTGGAGCGGCCCTTCGGAGTGAAGTGGTTCATCACACCCATGTCGTGGGTGAAGGAGATTCCTCCCGGTGCGCGGCGGCCGCGGACCTTGATCCGGTCGGTGTAGGCGTAGCGCTCCACAAAGAGGTCGAGCGTGTTGCGGACCGTCCAGGGATGCCAGGCGAGCTCGTGGAAGAGGTGGTCGACGGTGAGGTCGAAGGTGTTGATCATCCGGTACTCGCCCTCGTTCACCACCCAGACGAACTCGCGGCTGCGCCGGAGGAGCTGGGTGTTGCCGAGGTAGCTGTGGGCCGCCTGGGCGACGAGGAAACGCTGGTCCTCGTCGAGCCCGCTGCGCTCAAGCTCGCGGTCGCGCGCGAGGGCGGTCTTCTCGTATTCGGAAAAGTGACGGAGCCCGTGGTCGAGGACGTCCTCGAGACCGGTGAAGCAGCGGGTGTAGGCGTAGGTGCAGGGCATGCCGGTGGTGGCCTGCCCCGACTCGAAGAAGCCGAGGACGAGGGGAAAGCGCCGGCGGCGGCGGGCGGGCACGGTGAATACGAGGGCGGCCTCGGGGCCGATGACGTGGAGCCCGCGGACGTCGAAGAATTTCGGGGCGAAGACGTCGAAGCCCTGTCGCAGCGCGACCCCGCGGCCGGGGCGCGTTGCGTAGCCGTAGGAGGTGCCCGTGGCGAAGCCGGCGAGTCCGGGATGGGAG
>JAJXYI010000472.1 GCA_021780625.1 bacterium
CTTGTAACGGGCGAGCATGGCGGACGGAGCGGTGCCCGACCCATCGGCCTGACTGTAGACCGCAAGGGCCGGGCGCTGACGTACAAGATCCTCCCTCAGGTAGGCGTTCGCATGCGACTGCGAGCCACCCAGAACATCCAGGGTCGATTCCTCGATTCGTTCAATCGGCCCTCCAAATTCGGAGAGACAATTGCGATATCGAAAAGGAGCGAGGGAGATCATGAACTTGGTTACCGTGTCGCGTGAATTTCGCGGCTTGGACCGATGCTCAGCTGACGGAGACCGTCGGCGGCATGCTCGGCATCGAGCAGGTCGGGATCACCGAAAAGGTGTGCAGTTCAGAATCGTGCGCGTGCGTCGCCGTGGTGAGCGGATCGAGGGCAGCGGCGAGGCGGTTGAAACCGAGGGTGAGAAAGGCCGCGGAGAGCAGGCCGAGGGTGAGATTTGAGATCGCTTTCATCGGCCATGAACATGCCATTGTTCATGAGCGACTTCCACTCGCGCGTTCCCCTATTCGAGCACAAACCCATCCCCCTAAAAAAGGGGTGATGAACTTTGCGCGCTCAACGTCCGGGAAGCTCCAGCACCAGCCCCGGAATGGTCCGCATCGTCACGCCAAAGACGTCCAGCATCAGCTCCGGCGTCAGCACGTCCGCCGGCGGACCCGCGGCGCGAAGGCGTCCATGATGCAGGACTACAACAAAATCCAGGCAAAAGGCCATGCGCAGGTCGTGCAGCGAAAATAGGAGCGTCGAGCCGGCGTCCGCCAGCGAGCGCCCGGTCATCAGGACCTCCAGCGCGTGCCTCGGATCGAGCGGCGCGAGAGGTTCGTCCCACAGCTGCAGCGGGGCCTGGGTCACGAGCGCCCGGGCGAGCAGCACACGCTGACGCTCGCCTCCAGACAGGCGGTTCACCGGTCGCGAAGCGAGGCCCCCGAGATCCATCTTCTCCAGCACGGCGTCGACGCCGTGTTCGTCATCGCCGTAGGCAAATCGTCCCTGGGCCACGACCGAGCGGACCGTGAATCCAAATTCAAACCGCGCCTCCTGCGGCACCCACGCGGCCGTGCGCCCGCGCTCCAGGACCGGTATGTGGTGCAGGTCCCGATCCGCCCACGTCACCGTCGAGGCCGCCGTCGGCAGCAAGCCGGCAGCCACCTGCAACAGCGTCGACTTGCCCGCACCGTTCGGACCCACGAGCCCGGCCAGCACGCCGCGTCCGAGGGACAGGCTCACGTCGTGGAGGCGGCCCGGAATCGACGCGTGCTCCAATCGCAGCGCGGTCAGGTCTGTTTTCGGAGCAGCCATAGAAAGAAGGGCCCGCCAATCAATGAGGTGACAATGCCGAGCCGCACGCCATCGGTCTCCCGGCTGATCAGGTCGCAGGCGAGCACGAAGGCAGCACCGGCCACCAGCGAGAGGGGCACGAGCCGCCGGTGCTCGGGCCCGACCAGGAGGCGCAGCACGTGGGGCACGATCAACCCGACGAATCCGACCGTGCCGGCGATCGCGGTGGCGATGGCGGTGAGCACCGCGGAAAGTCCGAGCAGGAGGCGGCGCAGGCGGCGGACGTCGACGCCGAGGCTCTGCGCCTCCTGCGCTCCGAGGCTCAGCAGATCCATCTGGCGCCCCAGAGGCCAGAGCAGCGCCGCTGCAAGCACGATGGGGCTCGCGATCATGACGTGTTTCCAGGTGCGGTCCTCCAGCCCCCCGAGCAGCCAGAATAGGATCTGGGTGTTCCGATTGTAGAGCGCAGTGTACTGCGAGAGGATGTAGCTGGTGACCGCGCCGAGCAGCGCGTTGAGCGCCACGCCCGCGAGGAGAAGCCGCTCCGTGCTGGCACCGCTGCGGGCGAGCACCAGCACCGCGCCGAGCGCGATGACCGATCCGACGATCGCGGCCGTCGGCAGAAACCAGATCGAGACAGACGACCAGCCCAGGGAGATCGCGATCACCGCGCCGGCCGCGCCGCCGCTGCTCACGCCGAGAAGTCCGGGATTCGCGAGGCTGTTTCGAAAATAGGCCTGCATGACGAGCCCGCTCGCGGACAAGCCCGCGCCGACGAGTATCGCGGAGATCAACCGCGGCATGCGCATGTCCCAGATGATCGTCGCCGCCAGATGGTCCGTGCCGCGAAGGCCCGCCCAGATTCGAGCCAGCCCCAGGGGCATGTCGCCGATTCCCAGCGCCGCCAGCGCCAGCCCGATGAGGCACGCCAGGGCCACGGGCATCGCGATTCGGGAGATCCAGGGCGTGGGCATGGCGTCGATCTCAGTTCCGGCAAACCACCGCGCGGTCGATGCGCGGGCCGTGCCCGAAACCCATGGAATGCCACCGCTGGAGGGAATCGATCATGGCGGAGGCCTATCGGGCAAACCTCCGCGGATGCAGGGCGCGGGCAAGCTCCTCGTATCCGTCGATCCGGTACTGCGAGACGCAACTGAGCATGAACGGATGGATCAGCGCAGCCCTGCCCTGTCGCACCGACGCCATGTATTCATAAGGTGGCAGATGCCGGAACGGCGCGAGCGCGGCCTCCACCGTGGAGCCGGCCACCACCACGCGGTCAACCGGCCAGGTCAGCATCTGCTCAGAGGGCGGCGCCTGGTGTCCGTGCAGGCCACCCAGCGTCGCCGCCAGGTTGACCGCCCCGGCATGGTCGCAGAGATCCTGAAAGGTGGTGTCGTATCCGGGGATCACCCCGTACACCGACGGAGCGATGACGCGCACGGGCCGGCATCCCGCCAGGCGTTTCCGGAGCGCATCCACGCGGCGCCGACAGTCGGCGATCACCTCCTCTGCCTTCGCCTCCCGGCCGATCGCGCGGCCGAGCAGCCTCAGGTTCGCATAGGCGTCCTCGAGCGTGATGTAGCGGCGAAACACGATCACCTTCACCCCGGCCACGCGCATCTGGTCGACGAACTCCGCCCTGCTGTAGTCCGCGCAGAGCACGAGCGTGGGACGGTACTGCAGCGCATCCTCGGCGTCGCCGTTCGGCTTGAGGTGGGGATAGGCCCGTGCCTCGGTCGAAATCGCGGAGAAATCGGGATCCCCCGACAACGCGCTCAGCGCGGCGATCTGCCCCGGTGCGGCGATCGCGACCAGGAGTTCGTCCGTGCCCACCGTCTGGGACACCACGCGCACCGCCGGCGAGCCGGCGCCCCGGGCGTCTGCGCACAGCCCCGTCCAGGCCGCTCCGGACAGGAGCAGCAGGATCAGACAGAGCTGGCGCAGGTGCGTCATGGCTTTAACGCGAGGGTTCGTAATTGGACGGGGTCAGAATTTCCATACGACGCTGCCGTAGGCGCCGAAGGGGAGCGCCGGATAGCCGATCACTTCCTGGTACTTCCGGTCGAGCAGGTTTTCCACCCTCAGGCCGGCCGTTACCCCGTGCCCGAGACTGTAACTCGTGAATACGCGCACGGTCGCGTATCCGCCGAGCGAACCACCGAGGTCCGTGCGATCACCCACCACGTGCAGGCCGACCCCGGCCTGCCACGCGGACGTGATCCGTCCGCGCAGCTCCGCGTCGGCAACCTGGCGGGGACGGCGCACCAGCCGCGCTCCCGTCGTGGCGTCGCGCGAATCCAGATACGTGTAGGCGAGACGCGCAAACAGGCGGCTCGTGATCCGACCGTCCGCCGAGAGCTCCAGCCCCCGAACGGACGCCCGCGACCGGTTCACGGTCATGCCCTGGTAGGCCACGAAATCGGTCGTCTGCCAGTCGAAGAGGTCGCGATACAGCGTGCGGAACGCGGTCGCGCCCAGGGTGACCCGCCCGGCGAGCACGGACTGCTCCACGCCAAAGTCCCAGCCGCGGGAACGTTCGGGGCGGATGGTCGGGTTGGGCAGCTGCCCCCAGGCCGGCACGCCGAAGCGATCGTCGGATCCCGGCGCAGTGAACGCCGTCCCGTACGTCGAGCGGATCGTCGTGCCGGTCGATTCGATGAAATAGGCGGTGCCGAAACGCCCCGTCGT
>JAJXYI010000108.1 GCA_021780625.1 bacterium
GACGCCGTCGCCGGGGAACACCTTGTCCTCGAGTCCGAATTCGTGGCACTGGTGCTGGGCGTGCATGCCGAATTCCATGAAGGTGCCGGGCTCGAAGAAACAATCGAGACGTTCGCGGGCCGACATGAGGCCCTTTTTTTTCCGTTCGGCGAGCTTGTCGGCGCCGCCGGCGAGGAGGGCGACCTTGCGCTTCTCCTCGAGCTGTTTGACGAGATCGGGTGAAATGGCCATGGCTGGGTGAATCGGAGGTTACTTGCCCTTGGGCATGCAAAATTCGGTGAGCACGCCAAAGGTGGACTTCGGGTGCAGAAAGGCGACAAGCTTGTCGGCTGCTCCTTCAAAGGGCTGTTCGTGAATCAGCTTCACGCCCGCGCCCGCCGCCTGTTTGAGCTGACCGCCGATATCGGAGGTGGCAAAAGCGATGTGGTGGATGCCTCCCGAGGGGTTCTTCTCGAGAAACTTCGCGATGGGGCTCTCCGGCGAGGTGGGCTCGAGGAGTTCAATATGGACTTCCCCAGCGTGAAAGAAGGCCGTACGGACTTTCTGAGACGGCACTTCTTCGCGGTGTTCACACTTAAGGCCGAGCGCCTTTTCATAATAGGGAATCGTCTCGTCGAGCGATTTGACGGCGATACCGAGGTGGTCGATGCGCGTGATCATGGAGGAAAAAAGAGGTGAAACAGAGGCCAAAAAATGGGCCGTTCGAATAAGACTTTCTCATTATGCGGAAACGTCAAAAAAGGGACTCTGCATCCTTTGCCTAAACATAAGCATCCTTTGGCAAGAATTGCGCAGCGACACAATAGGGTATCCTATAGGCTTGCTGCAAGGTCACACACAGACCCTACGTCATGGCCAACACACCCACTAAAACGCAGCCGCCCGAGGACTCTCTCAACCGCTTGATTTCCGAGTGGAAACGACAGGTTGAGGCCGAACTCAAAGGCGTGCCTTTCGAAAAGAAACTGGTCGCAAAGACCCCCGAGGGAATTGCGCTTCAGCCGCTGTACACCCGGGCTGATCTCGCCTCGATTCCCGACCTTGGGTCGGTACCCGGTGAAGCGCCCTTTCTGCGCGGGACCCGTAATCTCGGCTATAAGGAACACTCATGGGAGGTGTGCCAGGAGGTCCTCGTCAGGGACGTGGCCGAATTCAACGCAGTCTTGCTCGGCGACCTGATGCGGGGGCAGACCAGCATTGCGTTGGAGCCCGATTGCATCGCTCGACGGGGGCAGGACCCCGACGAAGCCTCCGAACCCTGTGGCTGCGGCCTGGGGGTCGCCGACGTCCACGACGCCGAAACCGCATTGCGTTCCATTGATCTGGCCGCGGTGTCGCTGCACTGCAGGACGGGTGCTAATCCGCTGCCTCTGGGCGCGATCCTGCTGGCCGTCCTCGCCAAGCGGGGGACTGAGTTGGCCGGGCTTCGAGGAAGCATCACGGCGGATCCCGTCGCCGAACTGCTCCTGCGCGGCAAACTTCCCGCAGGTCTCGAAGCGGAGTTTGATGCGGTCGCTGCCTGGACGCACGCCGTTGCGAAGAAGGCGCCCCAGGTTCGCACGATTGGCGTCGACGCCGGTCCCTGGCTCGAGGCCGGAGCCTCGACGACCCAGGAGCTCGCCTTCGCGGTTGCGACCGGTCTCGCCAACCTCAGGGCGATGAAGGACCGCGGGATCAAGCCTGAAGTCGCTGCGGCCAAGATGCGTTTTTCGTTCTCGGTCGGATCCCAGTTTTTCACCGAGATCGCGAAGTTCCGCGCATTTCGCCTGCTTTGGTCTCGGATCCTTTCGGCCTACGGAGCGGAAACCGCGGCGGCCTCCACCGCAGTGCATGCCCGGACGGCGGGAATCGACAAGACCCTTCACGACGCTCACGTGAACATGCTTCGCACCACCACTGAGGCCTTGTCCGCGGTGCTCGGAGGCTGCGACAGCCTGCACATCGCCCCCTACGACGAAGTCACCGGGGCGACGGACGAATTCTCGCGGCGCATTGCGCGCAATGTCCACACCCTCCTCGCCGAGGAGTTCAGCTTTACCGAGACCGCCGATCCGGCGGGAGGCTCGTGGTACATCGAAAAATTGACAGATGAACTCGCGCGCAAGGCCTGGGCATTGTTCCAGGAGATCGAGGCGAAGGGCGGCATGATCGCCGCGCTTCGTGCCGGAACGCCGCAGGAGATGGTAGCAGCCGTCGCCTCCGAGAAGGAGGACGCCGTCGCCAAGCGCAGGGTCAGCATCGTCGGCACCAACCTCTTCCCCAATCTCAAGGAGAAGGTGCTCGCCATGAAGACACCCGATGCGGCCGCCCATGTGAGCCGTGCCACGGCGATCAAGCGCCGTCGGCCTGCCGCCCCTGAAGGCATCAAGCCCCTGGATGTCGAGGCCCTCACGCTCGCCGCCTCGCGGGGCGCGACGATTGGACAGCTGACCCGGGCGTCGCTGCCTTCCTCGTCGGGGTCCGAGAAAATCACTCCGTTGACACTGAAGCGCCTTTCCGAGGGGTTTGAGGGGCTCCGCGCCGCCTCCGATGCGTACGCAGCGAAGACGGGCGCACGCCCCAAGGTCTTCCTCGCGAAGATGGGTCCGGTGCTTCAGCACAAGGCTCGCGCCGACTTCAGCGCAGGCTTCTTCGCCGTGGGTGGCTTCGAACCACTCGGCAAGCAGGCCTTCGACACCGCCGAAGCGGCTGCGTCTGCCGCGGCGGCCTCCGGCGCCACCGTGGCAGTGCTCTGTTCGACGGACGACACGTATCCGGCGCTCGTGCCCGTCTTTGCCTCCGCCCTCAAGGCCGCCAAGCCCGGCGTGGTCGTCGTGCTGGCGGGTCTTCCCGCCGACAAGGCGCTCGTCGAGCAGTTCAAAACCGCCGGCGTCGATGAGTTCATCCACGTCCGCGCCAATGTCCGCGCCATTCTGGCCAACCTCCTCAAGAAGATAGGAGCCCTGAAATGAAAAATCCCGATTTCACGAAGCTGAACTACGATTCGTTCACGTTTGCGAGCGGTCGTGTCGCGCCCGCCAAGGACGTTGCCGACTGGCAGACTTACGAGCAGATCCCTGTGAAGCCGGTGTACACGGCCTCCGACCTGCCGCCCGCGTCCACGATCGACACGATGCCGGGCATCGCGCCGTTCACGCGCGGACCGTATTCGACGATGTACGTGTCGAAGCCATGGACCGTTCGGCAGTACGCCGGCTTTTCCACGGCGGAGGAGTCGAACGCATTCTACAAACGCAACCTCGCGGCCGGTCAGATGGGCCTGTCCATCGCCTTCGATCTCGCCACGCACCGCGGATACGACAGCGACCATCCTCGCGTCGTGGGCGATGTCGGCAAGGCCGGCGTGGCCGTCGATTCGGTCCTCGACATGCACCTGCTGTTCGCGGGCATCCCGCTCGACAAGGTGTCCGTGTCCATGACGATGAACGGAGCGGTGCTGCCGGTGATGGCGTTTTACATCTGCGCCGCGCTGGAGCAGGGGGTGAAGCTCGAGCAGCTTTCTGGCACGATCCAGAACGACATCCTGAAGGAGTTCATGGTGCGGAACACCTACATCTATCCGCCGACTCCCTCGATGAAGATCATCGCGGACATCTTCGCCTTCACTTCGAAGTCGATGCCGAAGTTCAACTCGATCTCGATCTCCGGCTATCACATGCAGGAGGCGGGAGCCACGGCCGACCTTGAGCTCGCCTACACGCTCGCGGACGGGCTGGAGTATCTCCGGACCGGCGTGGCGGCGGGGCTCGACATCGACGCCTTTGCGCCGCGCCTGTCGTTCTTCTGGGCGATCGGCAAGAACTTCTTCATGGAGGTCGCCAAGATGCGGGCTGCGCGCACGCTCTGGGCCGAGATCGTCTCGCAGTTCAAGCCGAAGAACCCGAAGTCCTGCGCGCTGCGCACGCATTCGCAGACCTCGGGTTGGTCCCTGACCGAACAGGATCCCTTCAACAACGTCGCACG
>JAJXYI010000274.1 GCA_021780625.1 bacterium
TCACACCCGCATAGGGGCAAGGCGTGGCTGGTGGAAGAAGGCTGCCGGGAGCGGATCTCACGCGGAGACGCAGGGACGCGGAGGAATTCAGAATCCACCATTCATCTCTGCGCCTCTGAGTCTCTGCGTGAGGTCGGTTTGATGGTCAAAATATCGTGTGTTCCGGGATTCCAAGGGCCAAACGCCGGGACCGTCCGCGAACGCTTCCGTCCATTTGAGGAAAAGCTTCGGCACGTCCGGCGGTCGGTGTGGTCTGCCCGAGCGGTTGAAAATCCCCCTGTCCCTGTTTTGACGCCTTAGGCGTATCTCACTTTCGAGTAGGTCAGGACATCCTGCGGCGTGGGCGCGAGGTTGGGATACACGCACCAGGCTCGCAGCAATGCTTCACGGGTCAGGCCGGCTTTCTCCATCACGCGGGCGGAGCGATTGTTGGCCACATGGCAGAAGGCCCACGCACGATAGATCTCACTCTGTGACAACGCCCAATCGACGAGTGACTTTAGCGCCTCCGGTGCGTATCCGAGGCCCCAACACGACTTCCGCAACACATAGCCGAATTCGGCGCTGTGTTTGGTGATCCGCATTGCAATCATTCCGATGGGCTCGTCCTCGGGTTCGCTCAGCGTGATGACATAATCGCTCCTGCCGTTCGTCCCGAATTCCTTGATCGTCGAATCCAGCCACCGCTCGAAGGAATCGATACGAGTATGGGGCTGCCATACCATGTGGTGGGCTACTTCGGTATCTCGTGCGTAGGCTTCAAACAGTTTTGGGGAATCCGAAAGGGTCGGCTTTCGAATAATGAGCCGCGCCGTCGAAAAGTGTTCTGGTGCTCTTGCCGTCATCGGTAGCGGCTCCTTGAAACGTGGTCCGGTTTGGTGTGATGAACTCGGGATACCTGCCAGGGGTGGTCGCTCGATCGCGATGGTCGCGGGCTACCTTGTCTTGTCTGCATGATACAACAGGATAACGGCAATGCCGATCGACGCGGCAATCAATATGCCCCCTGGATCGGCCCACGCCAAGGCAACCAAGATTGCCCGAGACGCCGCCGACTACTCGATGCGGGGGAGCCGTAGGGGGCAGCTAAGAACAGTCAGCCGCGGCGGTGAAGGCCACTCCTGAGTGGGCGAAACCGATCGTCGTTGCAGCGTTTAGGACGTTATCCCGAAGGTAACCGCGCGTCGAACCGGCTCGCACAGTCGACAACTGGATGCGGAACCGGGTGGGCGCGGTCGGAAAGGTAATAAGTGAAACTTGACCCCCTCGGATCGGCTAATTGTCCGTGGAACGTGGCATGGCCGCCCCGCAAGATGGCTGATTATTCGGCTTCGAGTTCCGCTTGTTTGAGCAATGCTCGGAACACCAACCCTGCCTTCGATAAGGTTTCGCCGCCTCCGGTTTGACGGTCGATGACGCAAAGCGCGGCGGTCGGGCGAAGCCCATCCGCAGCCAGCATCGCCAGCGCATCCAGGATTGCGCCGCCGCTGGTCACCACATCTTCGATCAGGACGAACGGTTTTCCAGCCAGCGACGCTCCCTCGGCGTACCGGCAGGTGCCATATTCCTTCGGGTGCTTTCGGATGAATGCAGAGGGCAGGCCGAGTTCGTGACTCAGCATCGTGACGATGGGGATGCCGCCCATTTCAAGTCCGGCAAGAACCTGCGTGCCGGACGGAACCAGCGGAGCCAACGCTCTGGCGATATCCGCCAGAAGCACCGGATCGGATTCAAACTGGTATTTGTCGAAATAGGTGTCGCTTACCTTGCCTGACCGCAGAGTGAACCGTCCGCTTAGCTTCGCGCATTGGTTGATTCGAGCGGCAAGGGAGTTCATGACATCGCGAAATCTGGGGTCTCGCCGACGCAGGGCAAGGATGCTCGGTTGAACGATTTCGCGGAAAAGGTGTAAGGCTCTCGCGTTTGTGGCTACTAATTCCCGTGATGCCCCCCTTCACCGACCATGAGCCCCTCTTTCGCGCTTGGATGGCGGAGCATCGGGGCATCTTGAGGTGGAGAAACAGGGACAGGCTGAAAATGGGCGCTCCCAAGAGTGTCACCTATTGCCCCGGTTTTTGGTTCACTTCTCTCGGCGGAGCGAATCCAGGAAAGAAGTCCAAATCAGCATAACGATGAATGGAATGTAAGGTATAGTTGACAAAAAAATTGAAAAGATGTCGACTGGAGCCGTGATAGCGCCAAAAACCGAGCTTTTCGCGGTTCTGCGTCAGTACAACCCCTGGTGGTCGGGCGGCCGTTTTGCGGACCTGCCGTCGTGGCGGCGAGCAGCGTTTCGGGAGATTCGGGAGTGGGTGAATAATCCGCCCGCTGGGCGCGCATTGCTGCTTAGCGGCGCCCGTCAGGTGGGGAAGACGACACTCTATCTCCAGACGATCGACGATCTCCTCAACCAGGGAATCCCGCCGACCAACATCCTTTACGCCACGTTCGACCATCCCCTGCTCAAGCTCATCGGTCTCGATGCTCTCCTCAAGTTGTGGCGCGAATTTGAGCCCGCTCAGGATGGCCCGGAGTACATCTTCCTCGATGAGATCCAGGTGGCGAAGGATTGGCAGACTTGGCTGAAGCATCAGGTCGATTTTGAGAAGCGGCGGCGTATTGCGGTCACGGGCTCGGCCACGCCCCTGGTGACCGAGGGCCAGGAATCTGGTGTGGGCCGCTGGCACACGATTCGCCTGGCGACGCTCTCCTTCTACGAATACCTGCAGATCAGGAAGGTGGTGACTCCGGTACTTCCGGCCGTGAATTCCCTGCTGGAGCTTTTCCGCTGGGATGCAGCTCAATTCACGCGTGTCGCCAACGACGCCAGTCCACTGGTGGGCCTCTTTCACGAGTATCTCCTCCGCGGAGGGTTTCCCCAGAGTGCGCTGGTGGAGAGCATCCCCACCGCACAAAAGCTTCTGCGGGAAGACATCGTCGACAAGGTGCTCAAGCGGGACATGACCGCTCTGTTCGGGGTGCGCCATATTTTGGAGATCGAACAGGTGTTCCTCTACCTCTGTCTGCACGACGGCGATCTTCTGAACATCAACCAGCTTTGCTCGAGCCTCGAACTCAAGCGTCCGACCGTCGGCAACTTCATCGAGCTCCTGGAGAGCACGCACCTCATCCACCGGCTCCTGCCCTTCGGCTACGGCAAGCAGGTGTTGAAGGCCAGGGCCAAGGTCTATCTTGCGGACGCTGCGATCGCTCCGAGTGTGCTGCTCAAGGGGAAATCGCTCCTCGAAGACCCGCAGGCTCTGGGCAAGGCCGTGGAGACGGCATTTTTCAAGCACGTGTACACGCGATATTATGCGCGAAGCATCGGCTTCTCCTACTGGCGGGGGAAGCAGGACCGCGAGGTCGACATCATCGCGGCGCTCGACGACCGGCTCGTGCCGTTCGAGGTGAAGTATCGCGGCCTCGAGGGCACTGGCGAAGGCGAACTTCGGGGACTGCTCGACTTCTGTGCGGAGAACAAGGTCGAGCGTGGGTATGTGATCACCCGCGAGCTGACCGATTTTCGGGTCATGACGCCAAGCCGAGCCGCCGCCGAAGTTCAACTGCTGAAGATCCCCGCGCCGCTCGCCTGCTACTGGCTGGGCCGCTCCGAAATCGAAAACGCCAGCCGACTCGAAGCCTGAGCTCTTCGGTGCGCCACTCGGGATGGATCTCGGAGTTCGATGCGCCGCCCCCTGCTCCCGTTTCAGGCCGGCCCGAACAGGTGAAACGTGACCCCCTTGGCTCGGTATGACCCGTCAAAGGGGGAGGCCGACGGAGCGCGGACCTCAGAATCCCATCAGCTTCAAGTCGATTAATCCGTTTAACATATGTCCCACCGCCACGACGGTGGGGCAGGGTGGGCAAGAATAGCGTACGCGATCGCGGATGTATTCGATGTCCTCGATCGGGAGTTTGCGCATTTCGTCATTGATCAGCTTCAGCAGCTCCTCGTCG
>JAJXYI010000362.1 GCA_021780625.1 bacterium
CTATCTGGGAAAGCCCGGCGCGCACGAGGGCAACCTCACGCTGAAAAGCTCCAACGAACCCTCGCCCGATGCGGCGCGGGCGCTGCACTTCGCCCGCACCCTGGCTACCGACGGACACTGGCCCGACATCAACTACGCCTCGAAGGCCCACTCGGGCTGGCCGCCGGACCTGCACTGGAACCGGATCGTGGCGATGGTCGCCGCCGCCCGGCTGTCCGACTCCCCCGACACCCGCGCCCGCCTCGACGCGGCGGTGCACCGCGCCTTCGCGTATTGGATTCGTCACGACTTCATCTGCACCAACTGGTGGTACAACCAGATCGGCGTGCCCCAGCAGGCCGCCACCGCCGCGCTCCTGCTCGGCGATGGCCTCCAACCGGCGGAACGACGGTACCTGCTTGGGACGATGATGCCGCGCGCCAAGATCGGCATGACCGGACAAAACCGGGTCTGGCTCTCGGGCAATACGCTCATGGCCGCCTTGCTCGAGGGGAACGAGGCGCTGGCGAAGACCGCCGCCGATACAATCTGGAGCCAGGTGGTCACCACGACCAACGACGAGGGAATCCAGCCTGACTCGAGCTTTCACCAGCACGGACCACAGCAGCAGTTCGGCAACTACGGCATGGCGCTTGCCGTCGAGGTCTGCCGCTGGGCCACGGTCCTGCGCGGCACGCCCTGGGCCATGCCCGCGGACCGCCTCGCCACCTATCGGCGGTTCCTGCTCAACGGCGAAGCCTGGACCGTGTGGCGCAATTTCATGGACGTCGCCGCCTGCGGGCGGCAGTTGATGCCGCATTCGCAGCATTCGAAGGCGGTGACCATCGGGCGCGTGATGCGCAACGCCGCGCGCTTCGACCCGTCCCATGCCGCCGAATACCGGGCCTTCCTCGTCCGAAATGACCGCCCGGGCGCCCCCAACAACCTCGTCGGCACCCGCGTGTTCTGGCGCTCGGACTACGTCGTCTGCCGTCGTCCGGATTTCGCGGCGACGCTGAAGATGTCCTCCCGCCGCGTGGTCGGAGCGGAGATGGTCAACACCGAGAACGTCTCCGGCTACCACGAGGGCGACGGCGCGCTCTACCTGTACCGCCGGGGCGACGAGTACGCCGACATCTTCCCGGTCTGGGACTGGCAGAGGCTCCCCGGCACCACCTGCGCGCAGAGTCCCGACGGACCGCCGGCGTTCAAGCAGGTCCGCGGCGAACGCGACTTCGTGGGCGGCGTCACCGATGGAAGCGACGCCTGCGCCGTGCTCGATTATGCCCGCCACGACGCGTCCGGCCACAAGGCGTGGTTCTTCTCGGAAAACACAATCGTGTGCCTGGGCAATTCCATCCGTTCGCTCACCGGCCTGCCGGTCGTGACCACGCTGAACCAGTGCCTGCTTCGCGGACCGGTGATCGTGAAACAGGAAGGGCGCGCGCCCACCCGCTTCGCGGGCGGCGAGGCGACCCTCGATTCCGTGGAATGGGTGGAGCACGACGGTTGGCGGTACAGTTTCCAGAAGCCGACCACCGCCCACCTGTTCGCCGGTCCAGGTACGGGCAACTGGGATCGCGTATTTCGGAATCCCGATACGCCCCGACGCGACGTCACGCAGGAGGTCTTCAGCCTGTGGATCGCGCAGTCGGCATCCAACCCCACGTACGCGTATGTCCTGACACCGGCGGGAACCGCGGCCACGCTCCCGATCCTCGCCAACACTCCAGACACCCAGGCCGTCGAGCTCTCGGGGCAAAAGACCGCGGTCGCCTTCTGGACGGCGAGCGAGGTTGCACTTCCCGACGGCCACCGGCTGGCGGCGGACCACCCCTGCGTCGTCATCTTCGATGCCGCCACCCACATGCTCACCGCCGCAGACCCGGCCCAACATCTCACGGCGGTCACGATCCGGACCGACGGCGTCGCGCACAGGATCCTGCTTCCACAGGGCGGCGAGGCCGGGAGCTCGGTTTTGAGCCGATTGGATTGAGAGAGGGGAAGCGGGGCCGCGGAGGCGGAGGGGATACGCTAAAAAGCTGAAACGCTGAAAACTGAAATTCGAACACGACGCTGGCTGAGCGAATAGCACGAACTAGGGCCCCTCTGCGCCGGACCGCCGCAATCGGCGCGAGCCGAGGCTCGCGTCCAAAAGCGGAACCCCATTCGACGGGCTCAGGGCCCTCGGCGCGTTCCGCACTCCATAATCGGAAGTGCCTTAACCTCGGAGTGCGGAATCACGATTCCGCCCTGCGCGGGAGGCTCCGCCTCCCGGCTCAGCATCCACAGCGCTCCGAGAGGTCGGCAATAGAGTTCCCTCTAGCTGCACTCCGCGTTTGTGACCAGAGCAAGCGATGCCGCACTCCGGGCTTTACGTGATTTTTTAGCGCTCTTTATTTAACTTCATGAATAACCCGGCACCCTTTCACCACGCGCCGCATCATCTCTGGGAACCCGGGAAAGCATATATAATCACGGCCGGAACCGTGGCCAAAACGCACTTCATGTATACACCTCAAGCAAAGGATGCCGTCCTGCGGTCGATTCGCGACACCTGCCGGCAATCGAGCTGGGATCTGGAGGCATGGGCGGTACTCTCGAATCACTACCACTTCGTCGCGCGGACTTCTGAGTCCTCCGCCGATGTTGCCGCATTGGTGTCGCGTATCCACCAATCCAGTGCAAAGGAACTGAATAGTCAGGAGGGAATCCTCGGACGGCGCGTATGGTATCAGTATTGGGATACTTGCCTGACTTTTCGCGGCTCCTACCTGGCTCGCCTGCGTTACGTCCATTTCAACCCCCAACGCCATGGCGTTTGTAACGATGCCACGGGTTATGCCTGGTGTTCGGCCCGCTGGTTGATGGAGGGAGTGGACTCTGGATTCAGGGCCACGATTCTTTCGATGCCGATCGAGCGTATTAACGTGCCCGACGACTTTTGATGAAAGAAGGCAGACGGATGGACTGGAGCGTTGAATGCTGCCGCCGAGCGGCGGTGCCGGGAGGCCGAGCCTCCCGCGCAGGGCGGAATCGTGATTCCGCACTCCAGGTTAAGACATTCCCGACCATCGACTGCGGCGGCACCACACTGCCCTGTGATGAAGAGCTCGGCCCCTCTCCAGTCGACTCAACGGTGGCAGCCGCGGCCGGTGCGAAGCGGGATGCGGACCTGAGGTTGGCGGAGCCGGGAGGCCGAGCCTCCCGCGCAGGGCGGAATCGTGATTCCGCACTCCAGGGTAAGACATTCCCGACCATCGACTGCGGCGGCACCACACCACTCCAGGTTAAGGAAGTCAGCTCCTCGGGGCGGCCGCGGTTCCGCGCATGCGAGACCGCGGTCGGTGTAATCCGCCCCTACTCCTTCGTGAGCTTGAACAGTCGGGCGCCGTGGAACGGGACGAGCGAAGAAAGGGTGCCCGAGGCTTCGCCGAGATCCTTGTGGGTCCACAGGTCGTGCACCTTCACCTTCCCCTCGAAGCCGAGGGACGCGAGGGGAACGGCCACCGTAAGGCCCGGACCGCGGTCGGTGTTGTCCGACGTGCCGACGACGGTCAGGACGCGAACCGGGCCGCCGCCCGCACCCTTGTCGCCGTCGATCGCGGCGGTCGCTTCGAAGCGCACGGCTCCAGCCGGAATGGCGTAGGTGATTTCCGCGGCAGCCTGGGCCACGAGGCTTGGCAGCGTGCCGTGTGCCTCGCGGCGGATCTGAGCGCTGTCCCACTGCGCATCCGCGGCCAGCCAGGGGCGCTCCGTGACACTGCGCACGCTGCCGTCGGCAAACACAAAGCGCGGCGCCCGCCAGACCACCTGGGAAAGGCCGTCGCGGTCCTCGGTCGGGGTCGCGACCAGGACAAGCGTCGTTGCGCCCCGAAGATCCACATCGATCCGCGCAGCCGTGGCCGGATCCGCGGTCAAGACCGACGAGGGCTGGCGCGCATTCGCCTCGGTGAGCGGAAGCCGGTCGCGGGT
>JAJXYI010000413.1 GCA_021780625.1 bacterium
TGGGCGGCTGCACGGTCACGGTGCTCATTCTCGTGCTCGCAGGCGCTTTCCCGTATTTTGGCGTCATCTTCAACCTGCTCTTCCGGGGCGTATTCATCGGCGGACTGGCGTTTTTCCTGCTCAAGAAGATCCGCAAGAAGCCGGCGGACATCGGCGACATCTTCGCCGGTTTCACGATCGCGTTTGCGGCCCTGGTGCTGGCCAGCCTCGTAAGCACCGTGCTTACCGCAGTGGGATTTGTCCTGCTGGTCATCCCCGGCATCTATCTCGCTGTGGCCTACGCCTTCACGTTCGTCCTCGCGATCGACAAGAACCTTGATTTTTGGCCCGCGATGGAGGTGAGCCGTCGCGTGATCACCGCCCAATGGTGGCGGGTCTTCCTCCTCATGGTTCTGTCGGTGATCCTCGGGATCCTGGGGCTGCTCGGTTTGATCGTAGGTGTGTTCATCACGTCGGCCATCGCGACCGCCGCACTGATCTTCGCCTACGAGGACCTCTGCAATCCACCGCCGAAGGCTCCTGATGCGGGGCCCACCGCTCAATAAGTCCAGTCGAACACGGCTCCCGTGAAGTGGTGCGAAACCACGGGAGCCCAGGACAGGTGGGCTCGCGCGTCGTCGTTGTGATGATGCACGATCATGCGCCCTACCGTGGTTCCAATCAGCGCGCCCGCCAGGACGTCGGAGGCAAAATGCGCGTTGTTGTAGATGCGCGCGACCCCGACCAGGCCCGCGCTCCCGTAGGCCAGCACGCCAACCCAGGGCTTGTCGCGGTAGCGTGCGGCGATCACCGAGGCGATCGCGAAGGCCTGCGTCGTGTGTCCTGACGGGAATGAGGCAGCCCCGCTGAACGGGCTGAAATGGTAAACGCCTGCGTGGGCTGAGGGCCGACTTCGACCGATGGATTCCTTGAGCACGTAGGTGATCGTACCGGACAGGATGCTCGCGCTGAGTCCATCCTCGGCCGTGACCCGCGCCCGGCGATTGTGATCGATCCAGCCCCCGGCATAAAAGAGTCCGAGGACGGCGAAGGAATCCCCTCCCCCGAAACGCTGGAAATGGCCCGACACGCGATCGAGGACATCGCCACGATGGCCCTGGGCGTAGTTACGGACCGAGCGATCCAGGAAGAGCGCCGTGCCCCCGACCGCGACCACCCCGATCCCCGCCTCGCCCCACTCGGTGGAATCCCAGCGCGACGGCGCCGTGGCTACGTAGCCGGCCTCGCCCCACAGCGTATCCAGATAGTCCCGCACACTCGCCGAGGGGGCCGGTGTGACGACCGGAGCCCCCGAAGCCGCCCTCGGACACCACAGGCCCGCGACTCCCGCGAGACAGATGAGGAAACGACATACTGCACATCCAGCCGTGCGGAGGGCCGGGTTCGCGGACCGGCGCGGAGGTCCCGGGGGACTTTCGAGATCCATGGTGACTCGGTGGGGTTTGTTGACGATTCCTGCAGGCCGGACCCCTCAGCTAATCCGATTCCCCCGGGCCCGCAAACGCCGGGCCCATTTCATGGGGCGACCGTGCGCGGCGCCTGCCAGGCTAGTTGGCCTGCGGAGCGTCGCCGATCAGGGTCTTCGCCTGCCAGACCAGGGTGTCGAAGTCCGCCGGGTCGTATCCAATTGTCTGATAAACGATCCGGCCGTCGGGTCCGATGAGGTAGGCCCGTGGGATATAATCCGTCGCGTAGCGGGCGAAAATCTTCCGGTCCGTGTCGAGCATCACCGGGAAGGTAAATCCCTTGGCCTTCACGAAGGAGGCGACCTTCGTGGCACTTTCCTGGCGGTCCACGGCCAGCACGACCAGCCCCTGCCCTTTCATGGCCTGCCAGAGCTCGCGCTGCACGCGGGGCAGCTCCTCACGGCACGGCGGGCACCAGGTTGCGAAAAACGAGAGGATCACGACTTTTCCCCGAAACGAGGCCAGCGAGACCTCGCGTCCGTCGATTGATTTGGTCGTGAAGCCGGGCGCCACGTCCCCGACCTTCGTCAAGGTGGTCGCTGCAAGATTGTCCTGCGCCCGCAGTGCCGTGGGTAGGGTCGCGAACATCGCCGCGAGGAGGATCACGGCCGGTCCACGCCACGCTCGCGAGAGCAATCCACAACGATCCATAGCCCCTCCATTGGATTCAAACCGGTTGATCTTCATACCGCCTCCCTCACCACCGGATTCGACAGAACGCCGATCTTCTCGATGTCGATCTCGACCCGGTCACCCGGCTGCAGCCAGACCGGGGGCGTGCGCGCGAAGCCGACTCCGTGGGGCGTGCCGGTCAGGATGACCGTCCCCGGCAGGAGGGTTTTGCTGCCGCTCAGGAATTCGATGAGCGTCGGCACGTCGAAGATCATGTCGTTCGTGTTCCAATCCTGCATCGCCTGGCCGTTGAGCAGGGTGCGGATGTGTAGCGCGTTGGGATTGGGAATCTCGTCCTTCGTCACCAGCGCGGGCCCGAGCGGGCAGAACGTATCGAAACTCTTCGCCTGGCACCACTGTCCGCCACCCCAGGCGCGGCCCTGCCAGTCGCGCGCGGACACGTCGTTGGCGCAGGTGTAGCCGAACACAAAGTCGAGCGCCTGATCGCGACGCACGTTCTTGCAACGCCGACCGATGACGACCGCGAGCTCGCATTCGTAGTCGACCTGAGTGCTGGCGAGCGCGGTCGGAATCTCGATCGGGTCCCCCGGATTCTGGACGGAGCTGGTGGCCTTGATGAACAGGACCGGCTTGTCAGGGGCTCCGCGGCCGCCTTCTTCCGCGTGTTTCCGGTAGTTCAGGCCAATCGCCAGGAGATTGGCCGGCGCGAGGGGAGCAAGGAGCTTGCCCGGCTCGACAACCCGGTCACTCACACGGTGTTCGCCAAAGAGATCCCCATCCAACGCGAATAGACGGCCGTCTGTCTGGACGACTGCGTGCTCGGGTCCCCTCGGCGTGAGATGTCGGATGATTCTCATGACGCCGAACTCTCGTCGGACGAATCCGGTGCGGCAATGCACTTTTCAGCCTTGGCTCGGCCGGGGGGCGCCCCGATCCTCCGCCGCCCATGTCCCTTCTCAGCCTGCTCGATGTCAGTCTCAGCTTTGGCGGTGCGCCGCTCCTGGATGGAGTCAATTTCCAGCTCGATCCCGGGGAACGCCTCTGCCTGCTCGGACGAAACGGCACGGGCAAATCGTCGCTCATGCGGCTCCTGACGGGGGAGCTGAAGCCCGACCGCGGCGACATTTTCCGTCAGCCGGACCTGCGCATTGCGACCCTGCCGCAGGAGGTGCCGGACGCGCTCGAGGGGACGATCCTCGACATCGCCCACTCCGGCCTGGGGCCGCTCGGGGAGCACGAGGAGGTATGGGAGCGTGAAATGAGGATCGAAGCGCTGCTGAAGCGAATGCAGCTCGATACCACGGCGCCTTTCAACTCCCTCTCGGGCGGACTCCGCCGTCGCGCGCTCCTGGCTCGCGCACTGGCCTGCCGGCCCGACCTGCTCCTTCTCGACGAACCGACCAACCACCTCGATCTCGAATCCGTCCTGTGGCTCGAGGAGTTCCTGCTCGGTGAAAAGGTGAACCTCTGCTTCGTCACCCACGACCGCGTCTTTCTCCGTCGCCTGGCAACCCGCATCGTCGAGCTCGACCGCGGCAAGCTGACGAGTTGGGACTGCGACTACGACACCTACCTTGTCCGCAAGGAGGAGCTGCTCGAGTCGGAGGAGCGCCAGCGCGCCCTGTTCGACAAAAAGCTGGCCCAGGAGGAGGAGTGGATCCGCCGCGGCGTCCGCGCCCAGCGTTCGCGCGCACAGGGCCGTATCCACCAGTTGGAGGCCATGCGCGCCGAGCGCCTTGCCCGGCGCGAGCGGATGGGAAACGTCACCCTGCGCCTGGCCGAGGCCTCACGCTCGGGCGTGAAGGTCGTGGAGGCCGAGGGCATGTCATTCTCCTATCCCGATGGCGCCGTGCTCGTGCGCGACTTTTCCACGCTGGTGACGCGCGGCGACAAGATTGGTCTGATCGGACCCAACGGCGCTGGGAAGACGACGTTGATCAAACTCCTCCTCGGACAGCTCCAGCCCACCTCCGGCACTCTCAAGCATGGAACCAACCTCGAGGTCGTCTATTACGACCAGCTCCGGTCGAAGATCGACGATGCGAAGAGCGTGGCGGACAACATCGCCGACGGCGCCACGACGGTGACGATCGACGGCCGCTCCCGGCACGTCATCACCTACCTCCAGGATTTCCTCTTTTCTCCGGACCGCGCCCGCTGCCCGGCGCGCGTGCTCTCGGGGGGCGAACGCAATCGCCTGCTGCTGGCGCGCTTGTTCACCAAACCCGCCAACGTGCTCGTGCTGGACGAACCTACGAACGACCTCGATGCGGAGACGCTCGAACTGCTTGAGAATCTGCTCGTCGAATTCCAGGGCACCGTGCTGCTGGTCAGCCACGACCGCGAATTCCTGGACAATGTCGTCACCAGCACCTTCGTGTTCGAGGGCGACGGCCGGATCGCCGAATACGTCGGCGGATATGCGGACTGGATACGTCAGCGGCCCGCACCCGCGGCGGCAAAACCTGTGGAAGCGAAGCCCAAGGCGACGGAGAAGGCGCCAAAGCCCAAGCGCATGACCAACCGCGAGCGCAGCGAGCTCGAGGAACTGCCGCGCAGGATCGAACTCCTGGAACAGGAACAATCAGAGCTCGCGGCCAGGCTGGCGGACCCCGCGTTTTACCAGAAGGAATCCGGTGCCGCGCCCGCTGTGCACGAAAGGCTCGAGGCCATCGAGCACGAACTGGCGGCGGCATTCGACCGCTGGTCCCAACTCGAGGCGCAGGCAGCGTCCGAGGGAATCGGACGCTGACCGCCCCGGTTCAGAGCCGGGCGTGCGTGCCGTCGCATTGGACGCCGTTGCCGCTGTGCTTGCAGCCGCAGAAGGCGACCTTGCCGGAGGTCTGCGGAGTGAAGGCCTTGGGCGAGAATCCGGTGCCCTTGTGCGATCCGTCGCAGAATGGCTGGTTGGCGCTCCGTCCGCAGGCGCACCAGTGATAGGTTTTCCCGGCTTCGACTTCGACGATGTAGGGGGACTTTTGGGCGATGTGAGGTTCGTTCATGGTGGAGTACGTCGTTGGTTTTTGGTGACTCGCGCGGGCCAACGCGATTCGTGTCCGCGGGGTCGCTTGCTTTGCTAGAGGATTTCTGTGGCCCGGTTCATGGTACCGGCAGGCTGGAGCAACAAAAGGTATCCAGATCGCTGTCGTTTTCCAGTCGCCGCGACGCTTGGGGCGTCAGGCCCGGGCCTCGGCGGCCAGGGTGAAACGGATGACGGCCCCGTGGTCGGGCTCGCCTTCCGCCCAGACACGGCCCCCGTGCCGATGGATGATCCGCTGAACGGTCGCCAGCCCTACGCCGGTCCCCGGAAAATCCGCCGCCGAGTGGAGCCGGCGGAATGGCGCGAAGAGCCGGTTTGCATAGGTCATGTCGAAACCGGCGCCGTCATCCCGGACAAAATACACGGTCTCCCCACCCACGGTCTCGGTCCCGAATTCGATTCGCGCCATGGCGCGCTTCGACGTGAACTTCCACGCGTTCCCGATCAGGTTTTCAAGGGCGGCCCGGATCAGGCGCGCGTCGCACGGCGCCACGACGCCGGGCTGGATCTTCCAGTCGACCTTTCGGGACGGATCCTGATGGCCGAGGTCTCCCGCAATCGCCCAGACGATGCCGCTCAGGTCGGCAGGCGCCACGTGCAGCTCCGCGCTCGAGGCCCTCGACAGCATCAGCATGTCGTCGATCAGCTCCGCCATGCGGCGGCTCGCGGCCCGGAGGTGGCTCAGACAATCGGCGCCCTCGGCGCCAAGGGTTGCAGAATGGTCCTGGGCGAGGATTTCGGCGAATCCCTCGATGCTCCGGAGCGGGGCCCGCAGGTCGTGGGAGACCGAGTAACTGAAAGCCTCCAGCTCCCGGTTCGCATGCTCCAACTCCCGGGCACGGCCGGCAAGGTCCGCGTTCAAGCGGGCGACCGCTGCCTGCATGCGCTTCCGTTTCAGGGCCTCCACGAAGGCTGGCGCCACTTCCTGAATCATCGTCAGGTCCTCGGAGTCGTACGGCGTGGCTTTGTCGGCCAGCACGATCACGCCGATCACCTCGACGCCGTCGGTCAGCGGCGCCACGAGGAGTCGGCGGGCGGCGAGGCGAACGCCCAACGGGCCGCTCATGCCGTCGCCCGTACACTCGATGAATTCGCCACGGCCTGAATTCAGCACGCGGGCGAGCATTCCCTCCGCCGCCACGCACCGCAGCGCCCCCAGTTCCGCCCCCACGATCCCCCGCGAGTTCCACTCGGACGGATTCAGCGCGACGGCATCGAGCCCATCCCCGCCCCTCCGCTCGGCGGCGACTGCCTGCGCGCTGCCGGTGAGGGACCTGCCAACCTCGAGCAGCACGGCAGCCTCGTCCACGCCTGCATCGGGCCCGAGGGACTCGCGGAGTATGCGGTTGATTCCTCCCAGCACCGCGGATTGGCGGGCAATCTTGTGCTCCGCCTCGAGCCGCTCCGTGATGTCGTCAAAAATCGTATACACCTGGTCGAGCCCCTTGCCCGATCCGCCCGGAAGCGGGGTGGCGTCGATCCGGATCCAGTGGCGACGTCCGTCTTGTGGATTGGCCACGCCCATGACCACGCCACGCACGGATCGACCGGTCCTGAGCGCGATCATTGCCGGATGTTCGAGCCCGGGGAACGGCGTGCCGTCCTCCCTGACGGTGAGGGACTGCTCGTCGATCGAGGTTCGTCCGGCGAACTCCGCCGGGGAGCGGCCCAGGATCCGCTCGGCGGCCGGGTTCATCGAAACGACGCGTCCCTGGGCGTCCTGATACACCACGCCCTGATCCATCGTCTCGAACAGCCTCCGGTAGTGCTCCTCCGAGCGTTGGAGGGCTTCCTCCATCCGTTTTCGCGCGGTGATGTCGGCCACCGTGACGAGGGCCAGTTTCGAGACGCCGCCACCCTGGGGAAAGGTGATCGCCATCCAGCCGTGGACCATCTCGCCGTCCGGGCGGCGGAATCCGATTTCCGAGCGATACACCTCCTGGCCGCCCGCGAAGGCCTTCAACTCGTCGCAATTCTCGGGTTCCGGCGAAACGCCAAACCGGGATCGACATTGCCCGACGAGCTCCGCCCTGGATGCAAGTCCGAACAGGGTTACGGCGCTGGGGTTGGCGTCGATGATGACACGCGATTCGCACAGGCGTTTGGCGGCCTCCCTGCCGCCCGGAAAATGCTCGATCTGTTCGCGAGTCCCCTCGTTTCGCAGAGCGTCGACTTCATCGGAGACGGCGGCCCAATCCTCCACCCAAAGTGCGACCGGTGCGCACTCGAACACCTCCCGGAACCGCCGTTCGCTTTCGCGCCAGGCAAGCGTGCTGCGTTCCACGGTGTCCTCGAGTTCGCTGCGGATCTGGAGATTCCTCCGCTCCTCCCTGCGCTGGTCAGTGACGTCACGGGTGACGATCAGGAAGCGCTGTCCCGCGGCAGCCCCGTACCTGAGCGGAAGCATGAACGAGGCAAAGCATCTCACGCCGGCTCCAGGAACGTCACGAGTCTCTTCATACACGACGGGTTTCCCGGTGGACGCGCAACGGAGCCAGTGCTCGGCGGAGTCGGCGGGCGGGATCCGGTCCGCGACGCCCGAGACCGCCTCCGCCTGCGGGTTCCTGCTCACGAGCTGAAACCGCCCGTCCGCCAAACGGTCGACCACGAGCAACCCATCCGACACGAGCTCGAAGACGTCGCGGTACAGCTCCTCGCTTTCCCGAAGCGCGGTCCTGGCGCGGAGCGACAGGATTCCATAGGCCATGTCGGAGGCCATTTCGCCGAGCAGCGAGGCCTCCTCCTCCGAAAACGCATCCGCTTCCGCGGCGTAGATGTTGAGTGCGCCGAACGCCTCGTCGCCGTCCATCAGTGGAAGGACGATGGACGAGGCAAACCCGCGCTTCAGCGCCTCGTCCCTCCAGGGCTCGAAATCCGGGTCCGTCAGGATGTGCCGGCATGCCTTGGGCCGTCTGGTGCGGATGGCGGTTCCGGTGGGACCGCGGCCGCGCTCGGTGTCGGCCCAGGTGATCGCGGCGCGTTCGAGGTAGCCGTCCTCGAAGCCAACGTGCGCGACGGGTCGGACCGACTTGGCTTCGTCGTGCAGTGCGTACCCGACCCAGGCGAGCCGGTAACCGGCCTGGGCGACGATCACGCGACAGATCGCGTTCAGCAGTTCCCTCTCCGACGCGGCGTGGACCAGGGACTGGTTGCATGCGCTCAGCGCCCGAAGCGCCCTGAGGGCCCGCCGCAGCAGGGCGTCGGTGGAATCGGACGCGATGAGCGAAGCGGCGGACTGGGAGTCTCCGCCAGGGCCCGCCAAATCCGGTCTGATAATGGAATGGGGTGTGCTCATGATGCGGCTGGAGCGCATCTGCGCGACGAGTTTACCGAGAGTCTCCTCCGGTGGGCTCGTGGACACAAGCATGTGTTGCAGTCCGAACCGGGCCCGCGGGGAGCCTCTAGCCAGCGTTTCGCCGCACGGTGCGCTTGCGCAGCACCTCCACGAAGTTTCGGACGAGCTGCGACGGATCCTTCTTTTGCCAGACCGCCCAGAGTGTGAAGGTGTTCTCGCCAGCCATGTCGATCGGCTTGGTTACCAATTCGCCGGCCAGCCTGTCCTCGTACACGCCCGGAAGGATGGAGACGCCCTGGATACCGGCCACCATCGCCATGAGGGAGCTGGAGCTGTCCACCGTCCTGAAATACGGCGGACGCAGGCCCCTGTTCTGGAAGAGCTCGCGGAGCACCGCCGCGTGCCCCCGCCCGTCCTGATCGGGTGCGACCGCGAGCAGCCGTTGGGATGCCAGATCGTGCAGCGACACTCGTCTTGAGCGCGCAAGCGGGTGGCGCCGGGCCATCACCGCGACAAAGGGGGAACGAACCACGCGGAGGCATTCAAACTCATCCCCCTCCCCGTCCGAGAGTTCCGCGACGATCCCAATCTGAATCCCGCCACTGCGGAGGGCCTGCTGCTGCTGACGGAGGCGGATTTCCACAAGATTCACCTCCACCTCCGGGAAGCGGGCCTGAAAGGCGGCGAGGGCCGCGGGAAGGAAGCCACCCGTGAGCGCCGCGCTGTTTCCAAGGGTGAGCCTTCCCCGGCGTCCCTGGGCTGCGTCGCGCGCGAGCTGCGGCAGGGCTTCGGCTCGGGTCAGCAGCGCCCGGGCCTCGTCGAGAAGCGCCGTGCCTGCGTCGGTGAGCCGGACCCGCTTCGTGTTTCGGTCGAACAGCCGGGTGCCGCAGGCGTGCTCCAGGTCGCGGATCTGCTTGCTGAGGGCCGGCTGCGCCACCCGCAGCCGCTCCGCCGCGCGGCGGAAGTTGAGTGTCTCGGCCACGGCGGCGAAATACCGGAGATGTCTCAATTCCATGCTCCAGTGATCGCTCAAAACGATCACTGTGAAAACAAGGAAATCATTCCACCCTACGCTGAATCAGCCTACAATTGATGGTTTATGCCAGGATCGTCGTTCCGCAGGTCTCTTCCCTCGCCTCCCGCCGCCCGGATGCATTCTCCGGGTCCGATGCAAAGCGACTGGGGCATTTGCCGGATCGCCGACGTCCGTTACGTTTCGCTTTGCCAGCAAGTATTCCATCAGGCCTTTCGCATTCGCTACACCTCCCGCACTCGTACATGAACACCCTAGTTTCCTCCCGTCGCCACGGACTCTGGTCCGTGGCTTTTGCATGCCTCGCCGCCGTCGGGCTCCTCGCGGGTTGCGGCAAAGGACCGCAGGCGCGCGGCCCCATGCCGCCTCCCGAAGTGTCGGTGGCGACGGTGACGTCGCAGCGGCTGCCGATCATCTCGGAGCTGCCCGGACGCATCGATCCGGTTCGCGTCGCCGAGGTGCGCGCGAGGGTCGCGGGCATCCTGCTGCACCGCGTGTTTGAGGAAGGTTCCAACGTGAAAGCCGGCCAGGTGCTGTTCGAGATCGATCCGGCGCCGTTCAAGGCCAGCCTTGAGAGCGCCGACGCGTCCCTGGCGAAGGCCCGCGCCGCAGCCTTCCAGGCGCGCACGCTGGCCAACCGCTACAAGAGCCTGCTCGCCGCCGACGGCGTGAGCCGGCAGGACTACGACAACGCCGAGGCCGGCGCCCGCCAGGCGGAGGCCGAGGTGCTCGCCGCGAAGGCCGCGGTCACCACCGCCCGCCTCAACCTGGGGTACGCCACCGTCACGGCCCCGATTTCCGGACACATCGGCGCCGCGCTCGTGACCGAGGGCGCGCTCGTCGGCCAGAACGAGGCCACTCCCCTCGCAACCATCCAGCAGACGGATCCGGTCTATTTCGACTTCACGCAATCCAGCAACGAGGTTCTCCGCCTACGCCGAGCGATCGACTCCGGCCGGATTCAGCGCGTGGCCCCCGGGGCGGCCGAAGCCCGCTTGGTGTTTGATGACGGCACCGAATACTCACACCCCGGCAAGCTCCTGTTCTCCGACATCACCGTGGATCCGGGCACTGGCATGGTGACGCTCCGCGCCGAGTTTCCCAATCCCGACGGCATGCTGCTTCCCGGCATGTTCGCCCGCATCCGCCTCGAACAGGGCGTGCAGGACTCCGCGATCATCGTTCCCATGCGCGCGGTCACCCGCGGCGAGAACGGAACCGGCACCGCCTTCGTCGTCGGCCCCGGAAACAAGGTCGAGCTCCGCACCCTCAAGCTCGGTGACGCCACCGGCGAGAACTGGGTCGTCTATTCGGGCCTGCGTGCGGGCGAGACCGTCATCGTCGAGGGACTGCAGAAGGTCCGGCCCGGCATGACCGTCCACCCCGTCCCCTTCCAGTCCGAACCGGACGCCGGCACCACCCCGGGCACCCACTAAGCGAGGCAGACCACCATGGCCCGGTTCTTCATTGACCGCCCCGTCTTCGCGTGGGTCGTATCCACGCTCATCATGCTCTTCGGTGCGCTCGCGATCACGCAGCTCCCCGTCGCGCAATATCCGCAGGTCGCCCCACCCTCGATCTCCGTCACGGCCAACTACGCAGGCGCGTCGGCCGAGACTCTGCAGAAGACCGTCGTCTCGGTCATCGAGCAGCAGATGAACGGCATCGACCACCTGCTGTACATGTCGTCGAGCGCCGACTCCTCCGGCACCGCGACCATCAACCTGTTCTTCGAGCCCGGCACCAATCCCGACACCGCCCAGGTGCAGGTGCAGAACAAGGTGCAGCTCGCGACGCCCAGCCTGCCGCTCACCGTGCAGCAGCAGGGCGTGGTCGTGGCGAAGTCCACCCGCAATTTCATGATGTTCGTCGCGTTCTCGACTAACGATGACAGCATGAACGAGATCCAGCTCGGCAACTATATCTCATCGAGCATCCTCGATCCGATACGCCGGGTCACCGGCGTGGGCGAGGTCGACATGTTCGGCACCGAGAACGCGATGCGGATCTGGCTGGATCCCGCCAAGCTCGAGAGCTATGGGCTCACCGTAACCGACGTGCAGTCCGCAGTCCAGGCCCAGAACGCCCAGGTGGCGGTCGGCCAGCTCGGCGGGCGCCCCGCGGTGAACGGCCAGGAGCTCAATGTCATTCTCCAGGGCCCAAGCACACTCACCACGCCCAAGCAATTTCGCGACATCCTGCTGAAGGTGATGCCCGACGGCTCACGGGTGCGGCTGGGCGACGTGGCCCGGGTCGACCTCGGCGGACAGGACTACAACATTCAGGCGCGCATCAACGGACATCCCGCCTCGGCCATCGCGATCAAACTGTCGCCCACCGGCAACGCGCTCGAGACCGCCAACGCGGTCCGCGCCAAGATCGCCCAGCTCTCGCGCTTCTTCCCGCCTCACATGGTTGTGAGCTACCCGCTCGACACCTCGACCTTCGTCAAGATCTCCATCGAGGACGTGGTGCTTACACTGCTCGAGGCCATCGCGCTCGTGTTCCTCGTGATGTACCTGTTCCTGCAGAACATCCGCGCGACGCTCATTCCGACCATCGTCGTGCCCGTGGCACTACTCGGAACGTTCTCGGTGATGTTCGCCTTCGGCTTCTCGGTGAACGTGCTGAGTATGTTCGGCATGGTGCTGGCCATCGGCATTCTCGTCGACGACGCCATCGTCGTCATTGAAAACGTGGAACGCATCATGGCCGAGGAGGGGCTGTCGCCCCGCGACGCCACGCGAAAGGCCATGGGACAGATCACCGGCGCGCTCGTGGGCATCACCCTCGTGCTGACTGCAGTGTTCATCCCGATGGCCTTCTTCAAGGGCTCCGTCGGAGCGATCTACCGGCAGTTCTCAGTGGCGCTCGTCGCCTCGATGCTGTTCTCGGTATTCCTAGCGATGTCGCTGACTCCTGCCTTGTGCGCCACCCTGCTCGCGCCGGTCGCGAAGGGGCACGCTCACGAACGCGGCGGTTTCTTCGGCTGGTTCAACCGGACTTTTGCCAAGGCGACCAAACGCTATCAGAATCAGGTTGCGCGCATGCTCGGCCAGACCGGCCGCTACATGCTCGTGTTTGTCGCGATCGTCGGCCTGCTCGGCTGGCTCTATATGCGGCTGCCGTCCGCGTTCCTCCCGAGCGAGGACCAGGGGTACTTCATCACCTCGATCCAGCTTCCGGTCGGGGCAACGCAGTACCGCACCCTCAAGGTGCTGAAGCAGGTCGAGTCCTACTTCTCCAAACAGCCGGAGATCGAGCAGTTCATCACCGTCGCCGGATTCAGCTTCAACGGCCGCGGCCAGAACTCCGCACTCGCCTTCGTCCGATTGAAGCCCTGGGACGAGCGCAAGGGCTCGGCCCACACGGTCCAGGCCGTCATCGGGCGCGCCTTTGTCGCGCTCAGCCACATCAAGGACGCCATCATCTATCCGGTTAACCCGCCCGCCATCGCGGAATTGGGAACGTCGGCCGGATTCGACTTCGAACTCCAGGACCTCAGCGGCCTCGGGCACAATAAACTCGTGCAGGCCCGCGACCAGCTCCTTGCCATGGCCGCCAAGAACCCGCATGTCGCCCTGGTGCGGTATCAGGGGCTTGATGACACCGCCCAGTTGAAGGTCGACATCGACGAGGACAAGGCCACCACGCTCGGCGTCTCGCCCGCCTCGATCAACAGCACGCTCCAGGCGGCGTTCGGCTCGACCTACATCAACAACTTTGTGAACGGCAACCGCGTCCAGCGCGTCATCATGCAGCTCGACGCTCCGTACCGCATGAAGCCCTCCGACATCGACCGCCTGTATGTTCGCAACGCCCAGGGCCAGATGGTACCGCTGTCAACGTTCGTCCACACCGAATGGACCTTCGGTCCCCCGTTGCTACAGCGGTATAACGGCTTCCCCTCCATGGAAATCATCGGCACCACGCCTCCCGGCAAGAGCACCGGTGAGGCCATGACCGCCATGGAGCAGATGGCCAGCAAGCTGCCGGCGGGCATCGGCTACGAGTGGACCGGGCAATCCTACGAGGAGCGCCTCTCCGGCGCCCAGGCTCCGATGCTGTACGCGATCTCGCTCGTGGTCGTGTTCCTGTGCCTCGCGGCTCTCTACGAGAGCTGGGCGATCCCGCTCGCGGTCATCCTGGTCGTCCCGCTCGGCGTGGTCGGCGCCCTGCTCGCCACGACACTCCGCGGACTGCCCAACGATGTCTATTTCAAGGTCGGCCTGCTCGTGACCATCGGTCTCTCGACTAAGAACGCGATCCTGATCATCGAATTCGCGGAGTCGCTGATGGAACAGGGCCGCGACCTCATCTCGGCAACCCTCGAGGCGGTTCACCTTAGGCTCCGCCCCATCCTGATGACCTCCTTTGCGTTCATTCTCGGTGTGACGCCCCTGGCCCTGAGCACCGGAGCCGGCTCCGCGAGCCAGAACGCCATCGGAACGGGCGTCATCGGCGGAATGGTCAGCGGCACGATCCTGGCCATCTTCCTGGTCCCCGTCTTCTTCGTGGTCGTGCGACGTGCGTTCAAGCTCCACATGAAGAATCGTCACCCGACGCTCGAAGCCCGCGGCGACAAGGGAGGTGAGTCGTGAAATCGGCCGCCCTTTTCCTCGCACCCGCCGCCCTGCTGATCGCGGGCTGCACCCTCGCGCCCCGCTATGAACGGCCGGCCATGCCGGTCGCCAACCAATGGCCCGCCGCGGCACAGGCCGCCGCCCCGATGCCCGAGGCGCGGCAGCTCTCCGCCGACGCCGACTGGACCCAGGTCTTCGTGGACCCCCGCCTGCGTGCGCTCATCCGCCTGGCGCTCGCAAACAATCGCGATCTGCGCGTCGCCACGCTCACCGTCCAACAGGTGCGCGCCCGATACAGCGTCGCGAATCTCGCACTGATCCCGACCCTCGACGCCACGGCGAACGGATCCCGCACGCGCACCGCGCTGGACGACCTGAAGGCCGGCCAGCCGCAGACGGCCTCGCACTACGGCGTCGGTCTCCTCGTTCCGTCCTACGAACTCGACCTCTTTGGCCGCGTCCAGAGCCTGCGCACGCAGGCGCTGGAACAGTATCTCGCCACGGAGCAGGCCCAGCGTGCCGCGGCTCTCTCGCTCGTCTCCGAGGTCGCCACCCAATATTTCGCCCAGCGCGAAATCGCGGGCCAGTTGAGGCTCGCCGAGACCACGCAGGCCGACCTCGAGTCGTCCCTGAAAGTCATCCGGAAGCAGTATCAGGTCGGCGCCGCCTCGCGGCTCGATCTGACGACCGCCCAGGCGGAGGTTCAGAACTCCGACGCCGTGGTGGCCGGCCTGCGCCAGCAGCTCGCCCAGGCGAACGACGCCCTTGCCTTCCTCGTCGGCACCACGATCCCCGCCGACCTGCCCCCGGCGCCGTCTCTCGACCAGCCCGGCCTGCTCGCCGACGTGAATCCCGGCCTGCCCTCCAGCCTTCTTGAGCGCCGTCCGGACATCCTTCAGGCCGAGCACCTCCTTAAGGCGGCGAATGCCGACGTCGGCGCCGCGCGCGCCGCGTTCTTCCCGTCGATCTCACTCACCGCCTCGGCCGGCACGGCCAGTCCGGAGCTGTCGCACCTGTTTCGCGGCGGAAACGGCACCTGGAGCTTTGCACCGTCCATCACCCTGCCGATCTTCGCCGCAGGCGTGAACAAGGCCAATCTCCAGATCGCGAACCTGCAGAAGCAGATCGAAGTCGCCACCTACGAGCGCGCCATCCAGGGCGCGTTCCGCGATGTCTCCGACGCGCTCGTCGCCCGAGCCCAGATTGCTATCCAGGTCGCCGCCTACGACGGGCTCGTTGCCACCGAACGAGAGCGCCTCAGGCTCGCGCAGGCTCGGTACGACGCAGGCGTCGACTCCTATCTGACGCTCCTGACCGCGCGTCGCGATCTCTATGCCGCGCAGCAGAACCAGCTGGCCGCACACTTCGCACGCTACACGAACCTCGTGGACCTTTACCGCGCCCTGGGCGGCTCCTGGGCGCGTTGAGAAACAGACTGGAGCATTTGAACCACGAAGAACTGACAGAGGCCAGAAGCCAGAGGTCAGAGGTCAGAAGTCGGAAGTCAGAGGTTAGAGGGCACCTGAAGGCAGCGGTCCGTCTTCTCCGCGCCTCTGCGTCTCCGCGTGAGCCTGGATCGGAGCCGGAGGTCAGAAGACAGAAGTCGGATGTCGGAGGTCGGATGACAGAGGCCAGAGATCAGAAGCCAGGGGTCAGATAGCAGAGGGTCAGTGTCGGAATGGCGGACATGGCTTAGGACGTCCGGTTTCTGATTTCTGACTGCTGACTTCTGATCGCTGACATCTGACTGCTGTCATCTGGACTACCCTGGAAGCAGGCGGCGAATCCCACTGGGCCGCCCGCTTCGCTTTCATCTCAGGCCTCAGGCTGAACGACGACGCGTCCAGCCACCCCACAGGCCGTAGAGAAACCAGAGGAGCGACACCGTGCCCGCGGCGAACACCACGTC
>JAJXYI010000414.1 GCA_021780625.1 bacterium
CGGCGCCGGCGACACCGTCGTCGCGGCGCTGGCGCTTGCGCTCGGCGCCGGCCGCCCCATGCCGGTCGCCGTCGAGCTGGCCAACCTCGCCGCCGGCGTGGCGGTATCGAAGCCCGGCACCGCGCGCGTCACCCTCGCCGAGCTCCTCGCCGCCAAGGACCCAAGTGCTCCGACGCCCAAATCCAAGTAGCGACCGACGCCGCCATCGGCCGTCATCGGGACGAACCGCAGGGCAACTCGTCATGACCTCAGCGGCGCAATCCGGTGTGTTTGGTGGTAGTAAGGCACGAAGGCCCGCGCTGGCGGTCCGGAGTGCCGTGTCCCTCTGCGCCGCGAGCGCCAAGGTCCGTGGCGCGGCCGTCTCGGCCGCGCGCGGTGGCCCAGCGTGCCCGCACCACATCGCACACCTTGACCATCGCCGGGCGGGCGAGACGCCCGCCCCACGGGGGTTCGCCTCGCGACCTTGGAGAACGTCACTCCGCTTCGCTTCATGCCTTCCTACCAACCCACAGCCCGCTACCCACTAACCACTAGCCACCAAACACGTTGTTTGGACACTAGACACCAAACACCAAACACCAAACACCAAACACCCTTTCTTTCGAGGTTGCTCTGTCTCCCACCCACCCGCTCACCGTCACCTACTTCCAGCGATTCCGTGGCCCCTCGATGTTCAGTCTCGAACGCGTGTTTGCCGAGGTGCGTTCGTACCTGCCGGCCGACGTCCGCCCCGCCGTCGCGGGTTGCCCGCGCAAGAGTCAGGGCGTGCTGAACCGTCTCGTCAACATCCTCTGGGCGCGCCGCAATCAGAGCGACGTCAACCATGTCACGGGCGACGTTCATTACGTGACCTACCTGCTGCGCAAGCGCCGCACCGTCCTGACCATCGCCGACTGCGCCCCGCTGGAGCGGTTTCGCGGCCTTAAGCGCTTCCTGCTCTGGTTCTTCTGGTACTGGTTGCCCGAGAAGCGGTGCCGCCGGATCACCGTCATTTCGGAGTTCACCAAGACGCGCGTGCTGGCGCACCTCTGGTGCAGCCCGGAGAAGATCGAGGTGGTCCACTGTCCCGTCCCCGACGGCTTCACGGCGTCACCGAGACCGTTCGACAGCGAGCGCCCCGTCGTCCTGCAAGTCGGCACCGGCTGGAACAAGAACGTGGAGCGCGTGGCCGAGGCGCTGCAAGGCGTCTCGTGCCGCCTCGAGATCCTCGGACCGCTCAGCAAGACCCAGAGGGCGCTCCTGACATCCGGCGGTGTTGACTTCCATGATCAAGCCGAGCTTGATAGCGAGGCGCTGATGGCGCTTTACAGGCGCTGCGATCTGGTTGTCTTTGCATCTCTGTATGAAGGCTTCGGTCTCCCAATCCTTGAGGCGCAAGCCACCGGCCGGCCGGTCGTGACTAGCGATCGCTGCTCGATGCCGGAGGTCGCCGGCGAGGCGGCGTGCCTCGTGGACCCGGAGAGCGTCGAGAGCATCCGGGCCGGTATTCTCCGGGTCATCCACGATCGAGAATTCCGCGAGGCGTTGGTCCGCAAGGGCTTCGAAAACGTCGAGCGGTTCGCGCCGGATCGGGTCGCGGGGCGGTATGCGGCGATCTACCGGCAAATGGCCACGTCGTGACCAACGCAGACAAGCCCCGTCCCTTGACCCACCTGGAGAGCCGCACTAGGCTCCGACACTCATGACCGACGCCGCAGACACCATCCTGACCGTCGAGGCCGGCAAGTCCGAGGCGCAGTACTGGCGCGACCTCTGGCGCTACCGCGGTCTCTTCTACTTCCTCGCCTGGCGCGACGTGCTGGTGCGCTACAAGCAGACGGTCATCGGCGTCGCCTGGGCCGTCATCCAGCCGCTGCTCACCATGGTGATCTTCACAGTCGTGTTCGGCAGGCTCGCCAAGCTGCCCTCCGGCGGGGCGCCGTACGCCGTTATGGTCTACGCCGCCATGCTGCCGTGGCAGTTCTTCGCCAGCTCCCTCAGCCAGTGCAGCAACAGCCTGATCGGCAACGCCAACCTGATCTCCAAGATCTACTTTCCGCGGCTGATCGTCCCGACCAGCTCGGTGATCGTCGCGTTCGTGGACTTCTGCATCTCGGGAGCGATCCTCGCCGGCCTGATGACCTGGTACCGCGTCCTCCCCCCGTGGCAGATCCTCACCCTGCCGTTGCTCATCGTCTGGACGTTCGCGGCGGCGATGGGCGTCGGCCTGTGGCTCGCGGCGTTGACCGTTGAGTACCGGGACTTCCGTTACGTCGTCCCGTTCATCGTCCAGGCCGGCCTCTACATCTCGCCGGTCGGCTTCTCCAGCGCCATCGTCCCCGAGAGGTTCCGCCTGGTCTACTCGCTCAACCCGATGGTCGGCGTCATCGACGGCTTCCGCTGGGCGATCCTGGGGACAGGCGAACGTGTCTACTGGCCCGGCCTCGCCGCCTCCCTGCTGCTGACCGCCGCGCTCCTGGCGACGGGGGTCGCCTACTTCCGCAAGACCGAGCGCACGTTCGCCGACGTGATCTGAGATGGCCGACCCCAAACCCCAACCGTGCGTCGCGCAGGGGAAGACGGCACCATGAGCATCCCAGCGATCCGTGTCGAAGGCCTCGGCAAGAAATACCTCATCCGCCACGAGCAGCGCGAACGCTATACGGCGCTGCGCGACGTGCTGGCGAACAAGGCTAAGAGCCTCAGCCGGCGCATTATCGACCTCGGCCGCACGCCGGTCCGCCATCCAAGATCGAAGGAGGAGTTCTGGGCGCTCAAGGGGGTCTCGTTCGAGGTGCAGCCCGGTGAGCGCGTCGGCATCATCGGCCGCAACGGCGCCGGCAAATCCACCTTGCTGAAGCTCCTGAGCCGCATCACCGAGCCGTCGGCGGGGCGGTTCCAGCTCCGCGGCCGGGTCGGCTCGTTGCTCGAGGTTGGCACGGGCTTCCACCCGGAGCTGACCGGCCGGGAGAACATCTTCCTCAACGGCGCGATCCTGGGGATGGGCAAGCAGGAGATCCAGAGGAAGTTCGACGAGATCGTCGCGTTCGCGGAGATCGAGAAGTTCCTCGACACCCCGGTCAAGAGGTACTCGTCGGGCATGTACGTGAGGCTGGCGTTCGCGGTGGCGGCGCATTTGGAGACCGAGATCTTGGTCGTAGATGAGGTCCTTGCCGTTGGGGACAGCCTGTTCCAGCAGAAGTGTCTTGGGAGGATGGAGGAGGTTGGCAGAGCTGGGCGGACGGTGCTCTTTGTTAGCCACACGATGGGGGCAGTCAGGCGTCTTTGCGACAGGACCATTGTTCTTGCTGGCGGCCGCGTGGCCATAGATGCGGCGACGCTCACAGCCATCGACCACTACACCGCCCAGAGTCGAGCGGAGGTCGCCAGGCGGAGGACCTGGGATGCGGCTGCTGCCCCGGGCGGTGATTCCGTCAGGTTGAGAGAGGTTAGGGTCGACGGGGCCAGCGGTGCAGAGCATCAACCGCTCCGCATAGAGGAACCCGTCGTCGTCGCACTTTCTGTTGATATCTTGCGCCGACTGCCCGAGATTCGGTTGTCGATCTTCGTCACGAACCGGGAAGGCACGGTGATTATTCACTCCAATGACGCCATGAGCGATAGCAACGGGCAACACAACGTTGGCCCCCTCAAACTTGAGTGCACCGTCCCCGCGTATGCGCTCAACCTCGGCCGATACTGGATCACGGTCGCGTGTGAGGTGCCTTTTCAGGAAACCCTGTTCCTGGAGAATGAGGTCTTGGCAGTCGACATCGCAGGCGGCTCCGAGCGGATGGCTCGCTATGGTGATGGGGCCTGGAAGGGTCTGATTGGCCCGGGACTCGTGACGTGGTCGGTTGTGGAACCCGACCATGCGTAATGGTCCACCACCGGCCTGCCGGGTTTGCGGCGGCGAAACCCGACACGAGTTCGACGCGGTTGTCCTACGCAAATACCCATCGGAGGGTGTCTACTGTGACGCGTGCGGGTTCCTTGGTCTTGAGGATGCGAGTTGGCTGGATAAGGCCTACGATGACGCCATTGCGTTCTCGGATACCGGGCTGGTGCGGCGCAACATCGAGCTGCGCGACGCAATGGTGCCATTGTTGTTCCACATTTTCGGGTCCGATGGAAGGTTCGTGGATGTCGGGGCGGGAACCGGCCTCCTGGTCAGGATGATGCGAGATGCCGGCCTAGACTTCTATTGGTCGGACGCATATTGCCGGAACGTCCACGCACTCGGCTTCGAGGCAAAGTGGGATGGAGCGAGGTACTCCGCCATCACTGCAATCGAGGTAATGGAACACGTGCTTCATCCCGTGCGGTTTCTTAGCGATGTTCTGACGTCATCGCGGGCAAGTTTCCTACTTTTCACGACCCAGGTTTTCGAGGGGGAGGTCCCGTCGTCAGAGGATTGGTGGTACTACGCACTCGATGAAGGCCAGCATGTGTCATTTTACCAGGCGAGGACGCTGAATCATATCGCTCGTGTTCTCGGCCTTGAGTACTGCGCCGTCGGTCCACTTCAGGTGTTCTTCGACGGGCAGGTAGCCGAAAGGCTGAAGAGCTATCGGAGGCGGCGGTGGGCGCGAGCGCAGGCCGCCCGCCGGGCCAAGAGGCACCTACAACCCAAAACCGAATCTGACCGCGAGCTGCTCTTGGCACAATACAGCGGCAGGCGCACCGGTGATGGGTGACCAATGGGGGGTCCGCAAGCCAATGGTAGGTGTCGCCAGCGTGCTTGTATACCGCCCCGACAACATCGGCGATGTGTTCCTGTTCACCGGGGCGCTGCAACATCTCAGGCGGTTGTTCCCGGCAGCCAAGATCACGCTCGCAGTGCAGCCGGGCATTGCGGCGATGCTCGACCGGTGCCCCCACGTTGACGAGGTCCGGTCGGCGAGGTGGCTGGCCTTGTCCGTTGGCCTTCAGGAGGCTGGGATCAGGGGCTCGACCCGCCTGCGGTCCGCGGTCGAACTCGCCGAGAAAGCGTGGCGGTTGGTGGGACCGGGGTTCGACGTGGCGCTTTGTCCGGTGAAGTCACCTTCGGAGAGAATGTTGCAGGTGATGGCAGCCGTCAAGGCGAAGGTGAAGATGGGGATCGCGGGATCCGACGTCAATCTGCCGCGATCGGCAAGACTGGTGCCGCGAGGAGTATTTTCAGCGTGCCTCGATTTGAACGGCTCCGGTCCTTGGCAACATGAGCTGCAGACGACGGTGGCGTTCCTGCGCTTTCTCGGCGCGGATGTGAGCGATGTGGATGAGGTGTGGCCGCGGTTGTGGCTTTCGGAGGGGGACCGAGCCTACCTGGCGCAGTTCGACTTGCGTCGGCCGATTATCGGGATCTGCCCCACGGCCTCGAATCGCATGAGAATATGGCCCCCGGACAAGTACGCGACCGTGGCACGCCGAATGCCCGCTGGATCGTCGGTCGTCCTTTTCGGGGGGGGTGGGGAGCGCGAGTTCGTAGGGCGGGTGGAAGACGTGATCGCAGGTGTGCGGCCGGAACTGGTGTTGCTCAACCTGGCCGGCAAGACGTCCCTGCGCCAGTTGATGGCCGCGATCAGCGGTTGCTCCCTCCTGGTGAGTATGGAGACATCGGCTCTGCATATGGGGATCGCCGCAAGGACCCCGACGATCGGAATCGTGGGCGGTGGTCACTACGGGCGTTTCGCGCCGTGGGGCGACCCTCAGCGGGTCGAGATCCTGACGAATAGGCTTCCCTGCTTCCACTGCAACTGGATCTGTAGCCGGGGCACGCCGGAGTGCATTGAGGGAGTGACGGTGGATCAAGTGGCGGATGCGATGCAACGGCTGCTGGGGCAATCTCGTGCGGGTGCGGGCGGGGAGCTGGGGGGCGGGATCGAGTGATGCGCGAACAGATGCTGCCGGCAGCGAGGAGTGATGCCGCTGGTTGGCCATGGCATGACGATACCAGGGCCCGAATACCCATCACGACTGTCAATAGCATCCCGTGGCCGCAGATCAGCATCGTGACGCCGTCGTTCAACCAGGGCCCGTTTCTGGAGGAGACGATCCGCTCGGTGCTGCTGCAGGGCTATCCGAACCTCGAGTACATCATCATCGACGGCGGCAGCACCGACAACAGCGTGGAGATCATCAGGAAGTACGAGCCCTGGCTGACCTATTGGGTCAGCGAGAAGGACCGTGGCCAGGCTCACGCGATCAAGAGGGGCTTCGAACGGGCCCAAGGGGACGTACTGGGCTGGCTCAACTCCGACGATCTGATCCTACCGGGCGCGCTGGCCGTGGTCGGGCGGGCGTTTCATAAGCATCCTGGGAGTGAAGTGGTTTATGGCAACAGATTGATCCTGAACTCGGACGGCACTGTGGTCGGCCAACAGTTCCCGCCTTCTCCGATCCTCCGTGCGAGCTGGGCGCTCGGCCAGCCTCTGGGGCAGGAGTCAACCTTTTGGCGACGTGACGCGTACCTTGCCGCCGGCGGGATGGACGAAAGTCTCTTCTTCGCCATGGACTACGATCTCTTTTACAGGCTCTTTCTTCGTGGCAGGTTCCGCAAGGTTAGGCGGTTCCTTGGATGTATCAGGGAACACGAGGGGACCAAGAGCGCACGGTCGCAGGACATTAGGAACGAGGAGTTTGGCAGGGTGAAGCTACGCTATGGCATCAAAGAACCGGCGCCCACAACGTCGTGGTTTGTAACACAAGGCTGCCGGTGGCTTTCGCGACGGGAGCGGCTCATGGTCACTGTGGCATGGCGCGGCCAAGCAGAGCGCCAGCCCAGCTCGGCCTGGAACGAGTTGGAATAGGGGCCATGGCAACGGCCCACAGTTCCCGGGGTGGTGGTTGCCCTAGCTGGGGGGGGGCTCTGGTCCGGGTCGAGCGTTGCCCGCTCTGTGCCGCAGCGGGCGGACGCCCGGTGGCAGCACGTCGCGATGGGCTGCGAATCCGAGAATGCAGCTCGTGTGGATTGGCGTTCGTGGACCCGAAGCCCTCGCCAGATGCCATCGCAGCCTACTATGATTCAGCATACTTCACCGGCGGCAAGGACTTTCATCGGGGTCATGACTATATCGCCGGTTCTTCGCAGACTTACCAGGAAGAAACGGCCACGGGCTTCCGTGAGCTCGCCAAGAGTGTTGAACTCGCGGGGAAGAGTGTTCTTGAGGTTGGTTGTGGGGCAGGGGCCTTGCTGGCCCTGGCGAGGAAGCATGGCGCGGGGTCGGTCAAGGGCTATGACCTGTCCAGGGCGGCCACTGAATTCGGCAAGGCCCAGTTCGGACTTGATCTGGTCTGTGGGCGGGTCGAGGATGGTGTGGGCGAAGCTCGAGCTTACGATGTAGTGGTGATGATCGACGTGATCGAGCACTTCTACGACCTACGCAAGGCTATGGAGGTCATCAGGGCCGTCCTGCGGGACGAAGGTACGGTTTATTTCGTTACGCCCAATTGGTGGGGATATCACTACGCAGGGGCGAAATGGATAGGGTTGGAAAAGGACTTTGAACACCTCCAGTATTTCAGCGAGCAATCAGTGGACCGCCTTGCGGCGGCCTTTGGCCTGAGGAAGGTGTCTGTCCGCACAGAGGGGGCGCCCATCGCGCTGTGGCAATACCAAGTCGGTGCGGGAAGCAGCAAGAGGTGGCGACGGCTCCTCGCGGAGCCGCCCACCGCCCTGCGGAACGGCTGCTCGAAGCTCCGTTTTGGAATTGCGAACGCGTTGCATGGCCATCAACTCGGCCACAACCTCCATTGCGTTCTCCGCGCATAGCTTGGGATCTACGGTAGCCGTCGGCCGGGGTTGGCGCATGCCTTCGAGCCATTCCGGCGTTGGCGTGTCGCCTTTGGCAACGGCAGCGAAAATGAAACGTCGAGTCCTGTACATTCAATACACGAACCCTGGGGGATATCCGCCATTGGAGCACAGCTCGCGGATCCTGGCCGAGCGGGGCTGGGAGGTTCGATTCCTCGGAGTCGGGGCTTTGGGGGGGGCGGATGTGCTGGAGTTCCCACCGCACCCGTCAATCGAGGTTCGGAAATGGCGGTACTGTCCCCCGGGGACGCGGCAGAAGCTCCACTTTCTGGCCTATGGTCTGTGGGCGCTGTGGACGACGCTCACCTGGCGCCCCGATTGGGTCTACGCGTCGGACCCGATGTCGTGCCCAGCTGCGTTGGCGCTCAGCTTCGTGCCGGGGGTGCGGCTCCTCTACCACGAGCATGACAGCCCGGAACCTGCCTCAGGTGCCGGGGGCCGGCATGCCAGCGACCATGCCTGGGCGAGGGACGGAGACCACGCAGGCCGGGGCGGGGTCGAGGGTGGGCCAGAGGTTTCGCGATTCTGGCGCTTCGTCCTCTGGAGCAGGACGCGAGTGGCTCGCCGCGCCGATCTCTGCGTGCTGCCGAATGAGGAGCGAGTCGCGGCGTTCCGAACGAGTACTGCAACTACAAGGGAGGTCGAGTGCGTCTGGAACTGCCCGGCACGAAACGACGCCCTGGAGGCTCGACCAGGGCGAGGGCCTCAATCGCTTCGGCTCTTCTACCACGGTTCGATCGTGCCGCGGAGGCAACTGGTCGCCGTCATCGAAGGGATGGCACGGGCTGGGGTGCCGTCCGAGCTCTCCGTTGCGGGATACGAAACGAGTGGCAGCACGGGGCACCTCGAGCAACTCAACACTGAGGCCGAGCGGCGCGGGTTGGCCGCGCGGCTGCGCTTGCTTGGGCCGATCCAACGGTGCCGGTTGATCGGACTCTGCGCCGAGGCGGACGCGGGCCTTGCGCTCATGCCGATGCGCTGCCTCGACCTGAACGAACGCGCCATGGTCGGCGCGTCCAACAAGTCCTTCGATTATCTAGCTGCCGGCGTTGCGCTGCTGGTGTCGGACCTCCCCCCTTGGCGCGGGACCTTCGTGGGGCCTGGCTACGGTCTTGCTTGCGACCCTGACGACCCCGAAAGTGTCGCCGCTGCGCTTCGTTGGTTCGCCGAGCACCCGGAAGAGACACGTGACATGGGCGAGCGCGGCCGGCAGAGGATCCTGGCCGAGTGGAACTACGAGGCCGAGTTCGGGCCGGTCCTCGCCAGGCTCGAGGGCGGCCGGCGGAGCGGTCGGTGAGGATCGCCGTCGCGGCCTCCGGTCGCTTCCACGTCCTCGACCTCGCGCGGGAGTTGGCGGCCCTGGGCCATGACGTGGCGTTCTACTCGTACGTCCCGCGGTCCGGGGCGTCACGTTTCGGCCTGCCGGCCGTCTGCCATCGCGCGTTGCTGCCTGCGATGGCGCCGTGGCTGGCCGCGCAGCGCCTCGCACGCGGTCGTCAACGGGAGGCGTGGGACCGGCGCGTGCTTGAACGGCTGGACGCGCTCATCGCCGCCAGACTCCAGCCGTGCGACGTCTTCATCGGCATGTCGGGGCTGTGCGTGGAGTCGGCGCGAACGGCCAGGGAGAAGTACGGCGCGAGGGTGTTCATCGAACGAGGCAGCCGGCACATTCTGTCGCAGAAGCAGATCCTGGACGACATGGCGATCGTGGCGCCACAGAGCAGCACCGTGCCCAACTACGCCGTGGAGCGCGAGTTGGCGTCGTACAGGTTGGCCGACGTGGTGGTGGTGCCGTCCCAGCACGTCATCGAAAGCTTCTTGGAGCAAAAGTTTCCAGAGGAGCGGCTGTTCAAGAACCGCTACGGTGTGGACCTGAAGATGTTCCAGCCCACGCCCGCGCCACCTGCCGAGAAGCCGGTGATCCTGCACGTCGGTACCTGGTCGATGCAAAAGGGGTGCGATCTCCTCGTCGCAGCGCTGCAGCGGCACCGACTGGACGCCACCCTTGTTCACGTGGGATCCATCGGGGACGCCCCCGTGCCCAGGACTCCGTTCTTCGTCCATCACGATCCGGTTCCCCAGTGGCGGCTGCCGGAGTTCTACGGCCGGGCCCACGCGCTCGTATTGGCTTCGCGCCAGGAAGGCATGGGCCTGGTCCTCGCTCAAGCATTGGCGTGCGGGGCCCCGATCGTGTGCACCGATCGTACCGGCGGCGACGATCTCAAGCCCTGCGTGCTTGACCGTGCGGCGATCACCGTCGTCGGGGTCGGCGAGATTGAGTCGTTGGCCCGAGCGCTTCGGGATGCCATCGACTGGAGCCGCGCGATGTTCCCACCCGGTGCGGTTCGGGACCTGTTGGGCGCCGGGCGGCACGCGCTGTCCTGGCGGACCTATGGGGAAAGGTACAACCTCGAGCTTTTGAAGTGCGCAACATGAGCAACGCCGTCAAGCTCGCAGTCTTCGCGACGCATCCCGTGCAGTACCACACGGCCCTTTGGCGGTCGCTTGCGGCTGTAGCCGGGCTGGAGATCCATGTCCATTACTTTAGCGACCACAGCGTGCGCGGCGGGGTGGATCCAGGCTTTGGGGTGCCAGTGGCGTGGGACGTGCCGCTGCTCAACGGCTATGAGCACACGTTCCTCAGCCGCCACGCCGACATCTCAAAGGCGTGGGGTGTAGGGCTGCGAGGAGCAAGAGAGGTCCTCGCGCAGGGCGGCTCTGATTGGGTGTTGCTCCAGGGGTATACGCACCGCTTTGAGCGTCAGGTGCTGCGGGCGGCCAAGAGCCTTGGCCTGAACGTTCTGCTCAGGGGAGAGCTGTCCAGCGTACCCCGGGGTGGTCGCCTGAGGGCGCGGGTGAGGGCCGCATACGTCTCCTGGTTCTTTGCCCACGTGGATATGTTCTGCGCCATCGGACAGATGGCCAAGCAGGATCTTGAGGCCTTCGGTGTGGCGCCCGAGCGGATCGTCTTCTCGCCCTACCATGTGGACTCGGCGCTCTTCGAGGCACTGGCCAGCCGGTTCGATGGGCCGACCTCCCGAGCCAAACTGGGCCTTGACCCTGGGCGATTCGTGCTGCTGTTCTCGGGGAAGTTGATCCCGCGCAAAGAGCCGCTCTTGCTCATCGATGCGCTCGAGAAGGTAAGAGGGCTTGGCGATGTCGAGCTGCTCGTGCTTGGCGATGGGGCGCTGCGCGAGGAGGTATTGTCGCGCGGCAGGCGAGTGCTCGGGGACCGCTTCCACGCGGCTGGGTTCGTCAACCAGTCCGAGTTGGGGCCTTACTTCGCCGCGGCTGATGCGCTTGTGCTGCCCTCGAGCTATGAGACGTGGGGGTTGGTCGTCAATGAGGCGATGTATTTCGGCCTGCCCTCGATCGTGAGCGACCGCGTGGGGTGCCGTCCGGATCTCGTGCGTCCGGGCGAGACCGGGTTCGTCTTCCGGAGCGGGGATGCGCCTGGACTGACCCGGGCGATCCAACAGATGCTGGACGATCGCAACCAGACCCGGGAGATGGGACAGCGGGCGCGAGCGCTGGTTCGCAGCTATTCGACCGAGGCCGCGAGGGACGGCATCTTGCGAGCGACCGGTTTCAACGGTGACGGGGCCGCCGATCCGGCATGAAGCTGCTCGTTGTCGGGAACCCCGGGCGGGAGCACGTCGGCTCGCACCTGATCGATGCGGCGCAGGAGCTGGGGCTCGACGCGGAGCTTGCGGACACGCGCCGGGCGGCCGGGCGCTTCGCGTGGCAACGGAGACTGTGCTGGCACCTACTCGGCCGCCGCCCTGCGGCGCTGGGCGCCTTCAACCGCGAGCTGATCGAGACGTGGCGGCGGTTCCGACCCGATGTGATCCTGGCCACCGGGATCGCGCCGCTGCAGGCGGCGACTCTGCGCGGCCTCAAGAAGGCAGGCGTGACGCTGGTCAACTACTTGACGGACGACCCGTGGAACCGCGCCAACAGCGCCAGGCACTTCTGGGCGGCGCTGCCACTGTTCGACGCCGTGTTCTCTCCGCGGCGGGCCGCGACCCCCGACCTTGAACGACTGGGGTGCCCGAGAGTGGAGTACTTACCGTTCGCCTACAACCCGTGCGCCCACTTCGTGGAACGGCCACCATCGCCGGAACTGGCGGAGCGTTACCGTTGCGACCTCCTGATCATCGGCGGCGCCGATCGCGACCGGATACCCCTGGCCGAAGGCGCCGTGGCGGCCGGCCTGGACGTCCACCTCTACGGCGGATACTGGGACCGCGTGCCGGCGCTGCGGTCGTCCTGGAAGGGCTTCATCTACGGGCAGGAGATGCGCTGGGCCGTCAGCGCGGCCACGGCCAACCTGGTGATGGGGCGCAAGGCCAACCGCGATGGGCACGCGATGCGAAGCTACGAGGTCCCCGCGATGGGCGGCGCGATGGTGGTGGAGGATACCGAGGATCACCGAGCACTCTTCGGTCGAAGCGGCGACGCGGTCCTTTACTATCGAACGACAGAGGAGATGGTTGATGCGGTTGACCGACTGCGGAGCGACCCAGGGCAGGCCGACGCCATGGCCGGCGCAGCGAAAGACTGCGTGACGCGGCGCCCGAACGCCTACGCCCATCGGCTTGGTGCCATGTTGGAATCGGCGATCCCGTGAGCTTGCGAATCGGGTTCGTCAGAGACCAACCCCCGTTCAGCCCGACTGCAAGGAGGGTCACCTCGTCCGTGCAACAACCGAGCCTTAATCCTTGGCCGCCGAGCGGCGGAGGTGTGGTGGTGCAGCCATGCGCAGGTGGTCAGGTTTTCGGGTGCCGGCGGGAGCTGGGGCCCGATCGTGGGACCGCCTTGCAGGGCGACCCGCCGGCGCCTTGCCGGCAGGTTTCCCCGCCTGCTGCCATCGCTGCAGTACCTCATTGGCGAACGCCGAGTCGACGTCATCGAGTTCCCGGAAGGGTGGGGCGCTCGATTGCCAATCGCGTGGGCCCGGCGCAACGGCGTTCGAGTCGTTCTCCAGTGCCACACCAGCCAGCACGTGCGCTACTTCTTCAACGCCGAGCACCGGCCGCTCCTCGGCCTGAGGTACGGGCTGCGGGCGCGCTACATCCGCCACAACCTGCTTGCAGCCGATGCCGTCCTCGCGTGCAGTCACGACATTGCGCTCCTCACCGCGGACTACTCCAAGGTCCATCCGGATCGCTTCGAGGTGATCCCTCACGCGTTCTCCCGCGAGGCCCAACCAGGCCTGCAGGTAGTCTCTTCGGGTGAGGACGATGGGTACTTTCTAGTGGTTGGCAACTTCGAGTACCTGAACGGCCATGACCTCCTGCGCTGTGCGTACGAGCGGCATAGGGCTCAGGGCGGGAACAGAACGGTCCGTTGGGCGGGGCCAGTGGCAGCGCCGCCGGCGCACAGCGTGCCAGAGGGGCTTTGTTTTCTCGGGCTAGTCCCGAAAGAGAAGCTGGCTCATGTAGGTCTTCGCGCGACAGCCGTTGCCATTGCATCGAGGTTGGAGCCGTTCTCAGTGGTTGCTGGCGAAGCAATACTCAACGGCTGTCCGTTGGTGCTGTCGAGGCGGGCCGGGTGGCGCGATCTCCCGTGGCGATCCCAGGCGGCTCTGCTGGCGGGACCGCTGGATACGGACAGGTTTGCTCGGGCGCTGCGGTTGGTGGAAGATCCGGATACTCGCGAGCGCCTCGAGGCGGGTGCCAAAGGGGCGGCCGCCTTTTTGACCTTGGAGGAGCTGGTGTTGCGCACATTCGACCTCTACCAGGGATTGGTCCCTTGACGGACCGGGCCATCTCCGGGCGGGCTGCCGCCACCGCGGTGGGGGTGCGCTTGGCGCCGCGCCGCCGCGCCAGGGGGTACCGGGGCGCGGCGGTGGCCCTGCTCGCCGTCCTTGCGGGGGCGACGGCTGTGCTCGTGCGTCAGGGGTTTGTGTACCAGCCGCCGACCGTCGTCTGGGGAGGGGTCGTCCTGCTTTGGCTGGGGCTGCTTCCGGCCTGGGCGTTCTACTTTCGTGGTCTGAGCGACGACATTCCTCTGCTCCCGCTGCACGGAATCTTTTATGCGGCGGCGTACGCATGGCCCGTGTTCTGGGAGTCTCCCGGGTTCGGCAACCCCGGGGGCCGTTGGCTGGAGGACGCACTGGCCCTTACGATCGCGGGCCTTGCCGTCCTGTATTTCGGGTACTACGTCGTCGGGGCGGCGCTCTTCCGGCACGTCAAGAGCGTCCATCTGCCCAGGCCGGCATCCGTACTGGCCGCGAGAGGGATGGCGTGGTGTTTCGTCTTCATTCAGATGCTGTTCCCGGTGTTGCCGCCAGCGGTGAAGGCGCTGCCCTCTCTTGGACAGTTCGTGGAAGTTGTCGGCACCTTCGGGTTGGCGCTGCTGCTGGCTCATTCGTTCGCGCGCGAGCTGCCGGCCCGGGAGATCGTCCTCCTCTACGGGCTAGTTGTGCCGGCGCTGCTGGTTCGGTACACCGCCTCTGGGGCAGTCGCGCCCGTCTTCACGTTCCTCATCTTTCTCGCGCTGATCTACGTCTATGTACAAAAGAAGGTTCCTCCTTTGGCGGTCGTGTTGGTAGGTGCGCTCCTGGTGGTCTTCCTTCAGGGCGGGAAGGCGGAATACCGGCAACTTACCTGGGGCGGGGCCTATGAGGACGCCGGCACATTTGAGAAAGCGGTGCTCTTCGCGCGGTGCTCGATGCAGCAACTCACGGGCCAAGGCTCTGCCGCGGTCCTGGAGACCTCGACGAACCGACTGAATCAGCTCTGGGTATTCGCGACCGTCATGCAAGAGACACCTGCTCAGGTGCCTTATCAGGGGGGGCGGACGTACCTGCCGCTGCTGACCAAGTGGATTCCGAGGGCGCTTTGGCCAGGGAAGCCAGAGGAGATCACCGGGAACCAGTTCGGGCGTCTCTACGGCCTGCTCGCAACCAACGATGAGACCACCTCGTTAAATCTCCCATGGTTAGCGGAGTTCTACATGAATTTCGGTTTGGCCGGAGTTCTCTCCGGTATGTTTCTGGTTGGCCTGTTCTTCCGGTTGCTTCGCCAGATGTTGTGCACGGGCCGGGCGGGGCCGCAGGACTACGCGATGGCGCTGGCCGTGGCTCTGCGCCTGTACTGGGCCGAGAGCAACCTGTCATTGATGGTCGGCAACATTTTCCTTGGACTCGTGGCGATCTTCCTGGTGTTCTCGCTGCTGCGGCGCCCGAGGCAACGGCGGCGCGTGGCACGGGCTGTGGTTGGCGGGACGGCGCGTTCGTGGTGAGTCGAAGCCGACATTTGGGCCTGGGTGCAACGGCTGTGGCTCCCGCGAGCGCTGGGTAGGCGAAGTGAGCGTGCAAGTAGTGCCGCTGGCAGGGAGACATGTCAAATGATCATCCTCGGCATCAACGCCTACCACGGTGATTCCTCGGCGTGCATCGTCATCGACGGGAAGCTCGTCGCTGCGATCGAAGAGGAGCGCATCCGACGCATCAAGCACTGGGCGGGGTTCCCGTCGGAGGCGATCCGGTTCTGCCTGGCGTACGCCGGGGTGAAGCTTCCGGACGTGGACCACATCGCGATTGGGCGTGACCCGTCCGCGCACTTGCACAAAAAGGTCATGTTCGCCCTGCAGAAACGGCCCTCGTTCGCCGCGATCAAGGACCGGCTCGGCAACATGGGCCGGGTGCGCGACCTCAAGGCCACGCTGGCCGGCGCGCTCGACGTTGACCCGGGATCGGTGAGGGCGCAGCTGCACGGCGTCGAGCACCACCGGGCGCACATGGCGTCGTCGTTCTTCCTGTCGCCGTTCGACGAGGCCGACTGCCTGACGATCGACGGGTTCGGCGATTTCGTCTCCACCATGTTCGGCCGCGGCCGGGGCAACCGGCTCGAGGTCTCGCACTGGGTCGAGTTCCCGCACTCGATGGGGCTGTTCTACACGGCGGTCACGCAGTACATCGGGTTCGCGAAGTACGGGGACGAGTACAAGGTGATGGGCCTGGCGCCGTACGGCGAGCCGACGTTCGTGGAGGACTTTCGCCGAATCATGCGCGTGACCGGCGAGGGCCGCTTCGAGCTGGACCTCGACTGGTTCCGCCACCACGCCGAGGGGGTCGAGATGGTGTGGGAGGGCGGCTACCCCGAGATGGGACCCGCGTTC
>JAJXYI010000451.1 GCA_021780625.1 bacterium
CCATACTTAACGGTTAGGTAGGCCCCGTCATACGGTACCTTCAACTCTCCCGCGCTATGGGCAAACGTGAACCTGACCGGTTCTCCCTCTGCGAGTGTAACCACTATCTGCTGCTCCACGGCACCAAAACCATAATTTCTGGCATATAGCGTCGGCCCCAGCGCTTCCTTCAGCAGGCCGATGCGATTCTTCCCCACGACCGAAGTAAAACCTTGATACAGCTTCTTCTCCAGTTCCTGACCCTCCTCAGGATAAGCGGGCACTGAAATGATACATTCATTGGGGTTTACCACTTTTACGCTCGCGATTGAGGCTTCGTAACAAGACCGCTCCACGCTCACAGCGACGTAAACCTTCAGCAGGCCCCGCACCTCTTCTTTCGTAAGGCCGAGTTCGGAGTGGCCTTTGATCGCCAATAGCAAATCATCAGACTCTTGAGAATGCCCCGGCCGCTCCATTACTTGCGCGCCATCTCCATGTTTCGAAACAGCCCTCGACGAGAAGACCGATGAGGAAACCGAGATATCCCCGACCGTCTGCCCTCTTTGCGGCACCTGAAGACCGACAGTTCGACTGCGGGCCATCGGCCGATTCTTATAGGTATAGCGATAAGCTACTATACCTGCAAGCAGCAGCACGAGCGCCACTGCGGCGAGATATGATTGGCGTCTAATATTCATTATCTATTAACAGCGCCAAAGGCGCCTTGCTGGTTTATGTTCCTTTTCCACACAGGAACGGTGTTTATGACTACCTCATGGCACTAGTCACTAGGCAGACAAAATTTCCAAATACCATTTCCCCAATTGATATAGCATTAACCCGGTTATTGCGCGGAAGACCTCAACATCATCCCCTCACGGCACCACGTAGACTTCAACCAAGGCAACGCCGGTAGTGCCACCCAGGCCGCTGACCTGGGCGGTGTAGATGCCCGGCTTGAGGGTCACGAGGATCGCGCAATCGGGCGAGCCAGCGGGGAAATTGGCGAGGCCCACCTTGGGCGATACGGTTGCGACGGTCGCCGCGTTGGCGGCGGTGCTCCAGCCGACGTTTTCGGCGATCTTGGTGGTGCCGCTGAACAGTTCGAGGCGGGGCTGTGCCAGCGTGCCGGTGACCCCGTACTGGTTCAATGCCGGCCCGCTCGCGCGGATGATCAGCTCCCGCGGCTTGGTGCCCGAAATGATGATACCCGGCACCAGGATCTTGTCCCCGGTCCCGACCATCGCGCGGCACGAGAGCGCCGTGAGGGGCGCCGCATTGCCGCCAAGTTCATAGAGCTCAACCAAGGACGTGCCCCCGGTGCCGTCCGCCCCGCGCACCACGACCGTGTACGCCTGGCCGGCGCTCACCGTGACGATCATCGCGGAGTCCGCCGAGCCCACCGGGAACGCTGGAAGCCCCACCTTCAGAAAGGCAGCCTGCAAGGCCGCGGTCGCGTCGGCGGTCCCGCTGCTCCAACCGACGTTCGTCGCTACGGTCGCATCGACGCCCACCCGGTGAAGCTCCATCTTCGGCTGCGCGAGCGTGTCGGTGATCCCGTACTGCGCGAGCGCCGGACCGCTGGCGCGCACGACCACCTGCTGGGAACCCGTCCCGCCGACGATGAACGCAGGGATCAGCACGTCGCTCCCGTTGCCGACCACGGCGCGACACGACAACGCCGAGAGGCGGGCGTCGCTGTTGGGCGTCGGATAACTCACCGCGAGCAGCGCGTTGGAGCTCGTCACGTTGCCGGCGCTGTCAGTGACCGTGACCGTGTAGGCGCCCGCGTTCGCGGCGGCCACGGACGCTATCGTGTAGCTCGAACCCGTGGCGCCTGGGATGTCGGTACCATTGAAATGCCACTGGTACGACAGCGTGCCCGTCCCCGTGGCGGTGACCGAGAAGGTGTAGGAAGTGCCAGCGTCCACATCCTGCGACTCGGGCTGGACCGAGATGGCCGGCCCGGCAGGCGCGCTGACCGACAACACCGCGGGCTGACTTTGGAAGGCGGCGACACTGTTGGCGACGACGACTGAATACGCCGCCGCATCGCCCGCGGTCGTCGACGAGATTGTGTAACTGCTGCCCGTCGCACCCGCGATGTTCACGCCATTCCGACGCCACTGGTAGGTCGGCGCGGGCGTGCCCGAAGCCGAGACCGAAAAGGTCGCGGAGCTGCCCGCAGTCACCGAGACATCGGAGGGCGGAAGCGTGATGGACGGTGCGACGTTCGTGGTCGTCGCGGCCACCTTGCAGCCCCACACCGACACGCCGTCGGAGGACAGCGCGGAGAACGACTCCACCCAGACCTGGTTGTCGTCGTCCCAGTCCTGCACCACGACGCCCTTGTAGGTGACGCCGCCGAGCACGAGCGTGATGAAGTGGTCTCCCGACAGCGCCCAGGTGCCGGACACCGAGCCGCTCACGGAGCCGTCAGCGTTGAGCGTCGCGAGCGTCGAGTTGTTGACGGTGGCGGAGATGGCCTTGCCGTGGTTGATGAAGCGATACGTGCCGGGGACCAGGGACGGATCAGTCGTCGCGATCGTCTCGCCCGCAAAACGCTGCGGCGAGGCGACGAACCAGCCGTCCTCGTTGAGATAGAGCTGATAGGCGCGGACCTCGTGGTACTCGCCCTTCCCGACGAACCGCGTATGGATGACGAGGATATACCTGCCGAGCTGGGGATCCCGGTAAATCGAGCAGCCGCCGGGCGAGACATAACCCTGCGAGGCGGTGGTGGGCTCCCCGTCGACGTGGAGGAACTGGTAGTTGCCCATCAACTTCACGCCGTAGGGGGCGATGGTCGCGTCATCGAACGCGAAATTGCCCTTCACGTTGGTGAGGTCGTTGCCCGCGGCGTCGAGATAGGGACCGTCGGGCGCGCGGGAGCGGCCCACGCGGATGTTGTAGCCGCCGGCGGCGTCGAGTCCGCCGAAGGTCATGAAGAGGTAGTAGTACTGGGTCTCCGGGCTGTAGATGATGTAGGGTCCCTCGATGCGGGAGCTGTTGCCGCCGATGAGCTTCTTGCCGTAGCCGCCCTGGTTGGGCAGCGGCTGGCCGATCGTCGGCGAACCCGGGGTCGAATCGAGCTGAAGGATGAAGATGCCGCCGGAAAACGATCCGTAAACCATCCACAACTTGCCGTCGGCGTCGTAGAAGACCGAGGGGTCGACCACGTTGGGGTTCACGTTGACGTTGTACACCGAGCCGGTCGGGCTGATGCCGGACATGCCCGACTTCAGCAGGATGCCGACGTTCGCGTAGGGACCGGTCACCGCGTCGGCCTTCGCGAGGCCCAGGGCGCTGAGCGGCGAGCTGCCCTGGCACGCGCAATAGTAGTAGTAGTATTTTCCGTCGCCCAACTTGATGACGTCGGGCCCCCAAAAGGTGGTGGTCTGCGCCCAGGCCAGCGCGTCCGCGAACTCGGTCTGGGGATCCTGGTTTCGTATCAGGGAATTCGGATACGTCGGCGCCGTCGTGATCTGCGTCCAATGCATCAGGTCGGCCGTGCTGGCCGAGGCCATGTGCGATCCGAACACGTAGTACGTCGATCCGTCGCGCACCACGGAGGGATCGTGCACGCTCACGTTGCTGAAGGTGGGCGAGGCCGAGGCAGGGGAGACGAGGGTCGCGGCGAGGACGCCCGAAAGGACGAGAAGCAGACGGCGCAGGAGAGTCATGACGGAGGCGGGCGGATGGGATCGGGCGGCGGGGTTGGTGACGTTCGGGAGGGCGGCCGCCGCCGGCCGCCCTCCCGCGTCGATCAGGGCTGTGGGCTGCGCTCAGTACGTGTAGCGGACGCCCACGGCGATGGTCCGGCTCAACAGAGTATTGGTGAAGTTGTTGGTGGTCGAATCACCCGGCTTGTTGCCGTAGTAACTCTGGTAGATCTCGTTGGTGAGGTTCGTGGCATCCACGGTGAGCACCAGGTTCTTGCGCAGGTTGTAGCTGAACTGCG
>JAJXYI010000079.1 GCA_021780625.1 bacterium
TGAAGTTGCGAAAGTGTCCGGCCGCCACGTCCGGCCCGGCGCCAAGGTCACAGGTCCGCGTGGCGCGGACTGTCGCGACGCCCGTTCCCCAGTCCTCGTAGTTCGTGAACGCGACCGCCGGGAAGCGCAGGCTCTGCAGTTGAGAAACAATTTCTGCGAGCACGTGAGGACCGGCAAGAGCGTCGTCGTTCCCGAGTAGGAAGACGTACCTCCCACGCGCCGACGCGAGGCAGAACCGTACGTTGACGTCGTAGCCGAGGTTCCGCTCCTGCCGGAAGTACCTGAACGGATGGCCCGCCCGCTGCAAGATCGCCGGGAGGACCTGAGCGGAGTCGTCGCTCGATCCGTCATCCGAAACCACGATCTCGAGCCCCGGTAGGTCCTGGGCGAGGACGCTCTCCAGAGCAACCTCTGCGTAGCGGCGGTGGTTGTAGTGCGGCACCGCGACCGTGAGCATCGGTTCGCCCACGCCGGCTGCGCCGGCAACGACGCGTGCGTGCATCGGGGTTGCCGCCATCATGACGTCACCGAGCGCCCCGGCTTGGGTCCGAGGCTCGATCCTCGGTTCTCCGAATCCAGGGGGTGTCTGAGCCGATCCTCCCCGAGAACTTCGCCTGCCCTCGCAACGCAGGACGCTCACGAGGGGCTGCCAATTTCGCATGGCGTGACGCAAGGGCCACTCCGGACCCACGATCGGGCAGCAGATTCGGCACAGATATGGCCATTGGCTCTCACCCGCAATCTATCGGATCAGGCGCTGCCGCTTCCGGCCTGCAACCTATCTGCCGGCCCGGCGCCCCACCCCATATCGTATATTCAGGAACCGAGCGATGGATGACGCTATTGGCGGCGATCACCGCCCCGCGGCCGATCACAACGCCCTCCGGCCGCCCGAGAATCAGCGCCCCTCTCCCAACCCAGACGTCATCCTCAATCGTCACCTTGCCGATTGTGTCACCCTGCTCTCTTATGGGCACATGTCTGGTAGCAAATTGGTGCTGTGTGTCACGTATCGAAACATACTCGCCAATTAACACGTCCTGTCCGATAACCAAGTGGGAACTCGCTTGAATAAGACATCCCACTGATATCCAGCTATTCTCGCCAATCGTCACTGAGGCTTCATTGGATGGCACAATTGCAAGAGTGCAATTCCTACCTATGAAGGCGCCCGAGCCAATATTCATCTCAGACCTCGGCGTGATACGGACGCCATGTTCAATCACAACTCCGCTACCAATGGCGCACTTGTTCAAAAGTCGCAACCGCACAATCCTTGTGCCTATTGCCACTGCGCCCAAGGGAGAGACCACGTAGTGTGCCGCCACGAACGGAAAACGCCATCCATACCGCAGGACCGCTCTCCTAAATCGGGCAAATGCGTCCATCAGAGTCTTCCGCCTGCTGAATACCTTCTCAGCACTTGCTCCTCAAGGACCATGACCGGTACGGGCCGGGAGATTTTGCCTCGAAAGGCGCCGATTTCGGGACCGACGACGCCCTACGTTGTGGCAAATATAGACCCTAAGAAACTACCTGGGATGACCTCCGGCCACCCGAGGAGTACGTAAGCGCTGTGTTGGGCGATGACCAAGAACCGCCCGTGAGAACGTTGACGCCCATATTTCGTGGCATCGGTTCCATAAGGCCAACGAAGGTCAGACAGCCCGTGACGCGGCACTCTCGCGTCCAAGCCGAGATCGCAGACAGGCCGGCGCCTAGCGCCGCGAGCGCCACAAAGCCGACCCGAACAAAGGGTCCTTTAAGGCCCGGGTCCTTGGGATCCGTCACGCGCCAGCTCACGAAGGTCCGGGATCGGGCTGTAGAAGTGCACGGGAGTTACATGCACGCCGAACCAGCGGAAGAAGCGAAACGACTTGTTCGTCAGCAGGCAGAACTGCACAAGCCGTTTGAGCCGGTCACGCACCATCAGCCCTCCAAACTCGACTGCTCCGACGCCGATGCGGTTCTGGCTCCTCTGCCGGCATCTGGATTCTCGAGATCCACGCCGAACCCTCGCAATACCTCGATCGCAAGGAAGCGGGTCCGGGCGCCCCAGCGGCGCGGAAGCCGCCGGCCGTTCGCCGCCGCGAGCCATTCCGCGACCGGAACGAAGAACCCGGACTTGGGCCGCGAGAAGAGCTCGTCCGGCAGCTCGGGGGCAGCCTCGTGCACCGCGGCGGCCTTCCCGCTGGAGCGTGCCGGCTCGAAACCGGCGCCGGCAACCCGCGCTCGCAGTTCGACGTCCACGAGTGGCACCCGGAGTTCCAGCGAATGGGCCATGGAGGCCCAGTCGGCATCGCGAAGGAGTTGGTCGCGCATGTACACCGTTGACTCCATCGCGTGCACCGCCTGCCACGAGTCCGAGACCGCACCGGCCTCGCGCCCGACCTCGGTCCGTCGCCGCACGTCTTCGATCGGATCGTACGCGGCCAGCCCCTGTTCCGCCCATGAGGAGCCGATCAAGGCGGGCAACTCCTCCGGCAGAAAGAGCCCGCGGCGCAGGAAATAGGACCCTTCGAGGCTCGCCCCGTACCGGGCCAGGCCCGCGATCTTGGGCCGGACCGGCACGAGGCACCGCGAAGCCAGGTGGGCGGGGCCGCGCAGGCCGGGGAGGGTGGCCACGCGGGCGGCTGCCGCCCAGCGTGGGACATCCCTGAACGAGCGATAGCTGCCGAACAGCTCATCGCCGCCGAGCCCGGACAGCACCACCTTCAGGCCCGCCTCGTGAGCGGCCTGGCTCACCATGAAGGTGTTGAAACCGTCCACGCTTGGTTGGTCCATCGCCTCGAGGACGCGCGGCCACTGGCCGAGGAAGGCCTCCCTTTTCACGATCCGCTCGATGTGATCGGTGCCGAGCCGCTGCGCGACCTTTGCGGCCAGCGGCGCCTCGTCGAGCGCCGTGGCATGGAACTCGCCGAAGCCGACGGTGATGGTCGTCAGCGGACCGGGATGCGTGCGGCGGGCGAGCGCCGCGATCATCCCCGAGTCGAGGCCGGCCGAAAGGAACACTGCGACTGGCACGTCGGCCACCATGTGGGCCCTGACGCTGTCTTCGACCGCCGCCCCGACGCCGTCCGGCCGCGGATCTTGGTCCCTGCGGCTGAACGGCGACTCGAAAGGGGCAGGCTCGCCGACGAGCCCTCCCCTCACTTCGAGGACGTGCCCCGCAGGCAGCGCGCGAACCCCACGAAAGATCGTCCACGGCTCGGGCACGAACCCCCACAGCAGGAAGCCGACGAGCCCCGCTGGCTCGACCGCCCCCCCGGTCCAGGCCGCCAACGGCCGCGCCTGCGAGGCGAAGCAAACCCTTTCAGGCGTCGCCGCGTAGTACAGCGGCTTGATTCCGTATGGGTCGCGGGCCAGGAGCAACCGCCTTTTAGCGTCGTCCCAGAGCGCGAAAGCGTACATTCCGCGCGCGTGCCGGAGGGCGGCGGGCCCCCGCCTGGAAACGAGCTCGAGCAACACCTCGGTATCACTGTCGCTCCTGAAGACCACGCCCTCGCCTTCGAGGTCGTGCCGAAGCTCCCTGTAGTTGTAGATCTCGCCGTTCAGGACGATGTGGAAACGGCCGTCGGCCGAAGCCATTGGCTGCGCTCCACGCTCGCTCAGATCGATGATCGCCAGGCGTCGGTGCGCGAGCGCCGCCATCCCCGACGGCGAGACCCAAGACCCGACGCCATCGGGGCCCCTCGAAGCCATTCGGTCCCTCACCTGGCGGAGAGCGTTGAGGTCGATTGGCGGGGCTTGCTGGGTCAGCCTGAGAGTACCGTTGATCCCACACATACGCGATCAGCCTTCCGGCGTCAGGGCCACACGCGCCCCACGCCATGCGCAAACTCCCAGGGTACAAACCGGAAGAAAGCACTCATCATATAGACTTGCCCTTGCGCGGCGCGACGCCGGGCGCGCGCCTCGTCCGTGCTCACGGGAGACAGCCGCAAGTGTTGGCGCACAAATCACTCGAGCGCGACTCCCGCGGCCGGGAACACCTCCCGATACACCTCGAGAAGTTTGCAGTCGAACACGCTGAAGCTGCCCTCGGCCTCGACCCTGCGGCGCGCCGATTCTCCAGCCGCGCGACGCGTATCCGTCGATGCCAGCAGCCTGGTCACGAGCCGGGCAAGACCCTCCTCGTCCCCTTGTTCGATGGCCCAACCATCGACCCCGTCGCGGATCAACTCCTCCCCGCCGCCGCACCGCATAATGACCGGCGCGACCCCTGAGGCCTGTGCCTCCAGGATCACGATTCCCAGCCCCTCCTGCCGTGACGTGAGCACGAACAGCTCGGCCCCACGGTAGGCCGCAGCCAACCGATCGCCCTCGAACGGGCCTACGTAGGCTACCCGCTCCGAGAGGCCCAGGTCTGCGGCTAAGGCGCGAACAGGGCTCCGCTCTGCGATCTCGCCGACCACGACGAGCGACAAGTCGTTGTGTGTGCGGGCGAGGTGACTGAACACTCGGAGCAGAGCCGGGTGGTTCTTGCGGCCGTCGTCCACCCGGCCGACCGTCAGGATGTACGGCCGAGGCAGTTCAGCAAGGCACGGGCCATCCGGAGAGAAACGCGCCGTGTCCACTGGACACCGCAACAACCTTAGCCGCTCGGGTCCGAGGCCCGCCGTGGCCGCCAGGGAACGCTCGGTGTAGCTGGAAAGGGCAAGGACCGCTCTCGCCTGTCGCAGCGACCAGCCCTCCAGGGCGCAATTGATCGGGCTCAGGGCGTTGTTGATCCGCGCCGACAGCGTTGGATGGTCCGCGTCGCGCTGGGAACGGACCTCGTCGATGAACGCGGTCGCGACCCAGGAGACAAAAGGCTTTTGAGCCAGAGCAGGAATCATGGCAAGGGAGTGACAGCCGGAGACGACGTGAACGAGCGGGAAATCTCGAAACGTGCGCCGTAGCAGCAGTGCCGGGACCGTGTAGTTGAGGTACTCGATCGACGGCATGTAGCCGACGGAGAACGCCGCACGGCCGTCGATGGTTTCGGAACGGACGCGGAGAGCCCAACGCGCCAGCCGTCCCGCCCGAGGGAAGGCCACATGAACGCTAAAACCGAGCCTCTCCTGAGCCTCGCAGACAGCTCGCTGCATCGTGCGCACGCCGCCGCCGAGGGCTGGATCGAGCGTTACCACGAGAGCGCGTGGGCGGGGGACCTCAGCGTTCATCGGCCGACGCCGCGGGCTTCCCGAATAGCTCAAGGTTCGCGCAGACCCACTCGTAGAGGCGAGCGACGCCATCGGCCACACCCGTTCGGGGCTCCCAGGCGAGCTCCGCTTTCGCCTTCCGCACGTCCGACACGAACACCTTCTGGTCGCCAGGCCTCCACCCCTCGAACCGTACCGGCAGCGGATGCCCGGACTTGCCCTCCAAGCGGGTCAGCAGATCGAGCAACGAGAGCCGGTTCGAGGGGCCACCCCCGATGTTGTAGACCCGACCGCGGACTAGCTCGATTCTGGCGACCGCGCTCAGGTAGGCCTCGACGAGGTCATCGATGAAGAGGACGTCGCGCACCTGCCGACCGTCGCCGTATATCGTGACCGGAGCGCGCTGCGCCGCCCGGATCGCGAACCACGCGACCCATCCCTGGTCCTCCAGCCCGAATTGCCGGTAACCGTAGATGCACGACTGGCGGAACACAACGGTCCGTAGGCCGTAGATGCGAGCGTAGTCGTGCACGTACTGATCAGCGGCGCCCTTGGAGCACCCATAGGGGGAGTGGAAATCCAGCGGTCTCGTTTCGGCGCACCCGAAGGGGAGGTCCGAGTAGCAGTACCGGCCGTCACGCGTCTCGACCCCGACGTCTTCCATCGCCCCGTACACCTTGTTGGTCGAGGGATATAGCACGACGGCGTTCGGCGCATGAAGGCGCACCGCTTCGAGGACGTTGAAGGTGCCGAGCGCGTTGTCCTCGAAGTCCCTGCGGGGTGTGGCGACCGACGACGTCACCGCCACCTGCCCGGCGCAGTGGAGCACGACATCGGGCCGCAACCTCCGCACAACCTGCCCGGCCGCATTGGGGTTCCGCACGTCGAGACGTTCTGTCGGGATCTGATGGTCCCTCAAAAGCCAATCGGCATTGCGCTCAACCAGCGGCCGCGAATGGTTGTCGACGCACAGCACCTCATAGCCGCGAGACTTGAAACCGACCGCCGCGTTGCACCCGATGAAACCCGAACCGCCAGTGATCAATGCTCGCACTCAAAGCCTCCTTTGTTGCGGTCCCGACGTCATCCTGCGGGACACGTCACTCCTCGGAGCACCTTGCGCCCCTTCGCCTTTCGCGTGGCGCCAGCCGCAGGGCCTTTTGGTGCCTCTCCAAGACACGGGTCAGACTTCCGCTCAACGCCCCGACGCCGCACCCTCGCTGCGACTCTCCCCAGTCCAACGCGCTTCCACGAAGCGGCGGAAGGCGAAGAGGGCCGGAGCGAATTGAGGTCGAAGCGCAACGAGCGCTCAAACGCCGCTCGCCCCGCGCTTCCGAGCCTGCGCGCCTTCTCGGGGTCTCCCAGTAGGTCGTTCACAGCTGTCGAGCCTTGCTCCCGCATCGGACGGTTCGATGAAGCCGTTCTCGAACGGCACCGATGTGCGCTTCCAGGAGGCGTCAATGTGATCGGATCTTCCAGCGCCAGGCCCCAACTGACGCGCCGCCCCCGCACCGATGCGCCAGCGATCGGGGTCTAGCCGCCTCAGTTCAATCGCCGTCGCCCCTGAAAGAAGGGAACTGGTTGGCAACCCAATTATCGGATCTCTCCCGCGGGCCGTCGCGCCTCGACATAGAGTGTGTACTCGGCCCTGTTGTCCAGCGCCGCCAGGTCCGGCGTGGCGCCCTGGCCGCATGCGCAGCGCTCGATCCCCGTGAAACCCGCAGCGCGGAGGCTGGCACCGAGCAGGTCGACATCGTAGGCCCAGCGGTGCTGGGCGTAGGCCGCCAGGGGCTCGACAAAGAAGAAGTCGTGGAGCATCCGCTCCTTCTCGCCGCGACCGTACATCCGCCACGCTTCCTCGAGGTCGGGAACTGCGACCCGGATGACCCCACCCCCTTTGAGGGCCCGCAGGCACTCGCCCAGGAAAGAAGCCGCCTGGAGGCGGTCGAGGTGCTCGAGAAGGTGGGACAGCAGGATGAAATCGACGGTGCCGTCGGCGAGCGGGAGGCCATACGCCAACTCGTGGTGGACGAACCGGTTGTGCCGGAGAATCCGGCAGTACTCGTCAAGCGTGAAGTAGTCGTGAGCGCCGGAAAGCCGATATGCAAGCCGATGGAACGGCTTCGGGAGCGTTGCAACCCAAGCCGATATGCTTCCGTCGATGTTGATCCATCCCTCCGCCACGGTGAGCCCGCATCCCACGTTCACCTTCACCGGCGAGGCACCAGGGGTCACCCGCTGGCGCCGATGCGACCATGCGAGAACAGCGGTTGTGGCCCCGATTGCCCAACGCCGAATTGTGCGCCGGAAATCCGTGGAAAGAGGGCGAGGCCTATTCACAGAACTCCCTTCGCCGCCTTGGACGTCGACTCCCTCGCGCCAACAACGAGGCTTTCACGCCGTCCCTTCCGCACGCGGCGTCACGGTTTGCCTCCGCCCCTGTGCCAACCACTTGCGGCGAGCCTTCGCAATTCCGACAACACCGGTGCGAACTGGAGGTCGAAGCGCAGCAAGCCGTCAAACGCCGCGCGGCCTGCGTTCCCAAGCCTGCGGGCCCTCTCGGGATCTCCCAGCAGGCCGTTCGCAGCGTGCGCAATGGAATCCGGGGATTCCGTGTTGGCCGTCACCCCGCACCTGTGGCGTTCGACGAGAGCACCGATAGCGCTATCCGCCGAGGCGAGTACAGGGAGTCCAGCCGCCATGTAGCCGGTCACCTTGTTGGAGGCGGTCGCGTTCAGAGCGTGGTTCACATCCGATGGCTCGTATAGCGCATGGCCTACGTCGCCACCCGCTGTGATCGCTGACGCGTCGTCGTATGAGACAGGCGGTAGCACCACAAGCTGATGCGCGACCCCCATCTCCGCGGCGAGGCGTTCGACCCGCTCGCGGAACTCGCTCACCGCGATGCCGAAAAGCACGAACCCCCACTCCCGCGAGGCCCACGACGGGAGGGAGCGCACCGTCGGCTCGATCCCGTGGTTCGGACCGATCCTCCCCTGCCGAACCACCGTCTTCGTGAACCTCACGCCGCGCGCCGCGAGGGCGTCCCGGAGCGCGGGGTCGCCGGGCGCTGGAGCCTCCAGCGGGGAGTTGGCCACGACCGTCGGCTGGCGCCCGAGGCGTAGCTGGCGAGCCACCACCACCGCCCTCTCGGCGTCCGGTACGATCACGAGGTCCGCAGTCCTCGCGATCAGCCTTTCGATAATCCTCACGAGGCGGGAACCGGCGGGCAGCGCCCTCCCGGCCTCGGCGAAGTCGTGGCAGTGATACACCAGGGGCCGCCGGTAGCGCGTGGCCAGGATGCGCGCCGGGAGCAGACCGTGCATGTCGTGACCGACGAACAGGTCGCTGGAGGAATCTACCCGCCGGACGACAGCCGAGACGAACGCGAGGTAGTTCCGCCAGCTCCCCGGCAACCGGGCCCCGATGCGCTCGACCGAGACCCCGGGGGGGTACTCGACGCCCCAGCGTTCCCCCTCGTCCCGACAAAACAACGCCAGCCGGAAACCCTCTCGCGCCAGGACCCTGGCGCTGTTGATGATCGGCGGGTACAGCTCGGGTTCGTTGTAGAAGACCGCCGTGACCCGCGGGCCAGGCACATTGACCGGGGAACGGCCCATGCCGGATGGTGGCGTCTCGGCGCTCATGGCGTTCCGCCTGGTTCGACCGTCGCAATCACAGAGAGCCTTGACGCAAGACCGAGGAGGCTGAGAGGAACGGTCACGAGCGCGAGGACCGTCCCTGTAACCGCCCGCAGGAGGGATCCCTCACACCGGTAGAGGGCGAGGCGCAACCGGGTCGGCGGCTGCTCTGCCGGAGGCGCCGCGGCAGCACCGTGGGATGTGCCCACCTCGCCGCCAGCGTGTCGTCCGCGGCGGGCCAACACCCCCCACAGCGCGTTGCGTAACCCGAAGTAGTGGTGGCCAAGGACGTCCCACCCGGTCTCACGGGCCCAGATCGAGATCACCCGGAAGCCTTCGTCGCCGAGCGCCCGCCTCAGCCCCCGGCGCGAGTACAGGACCGGATGGTAGGGGTAGAAGTCCGCCCAGCGGCGGCCGCGCAGCCTCCGCCACAAGCACCCGTAGTTGGGCACCTCGAGGTACAGGAGACCTCCGGGGCCCAACACGTCTCGTACGCTCCGCAGGAACAGCCGGGGCTCGTCCACGTGCTCGAAGACGTGGAAGCCGGCCACCGCCGCGAATGCACGCCCGAACGGGAGCCGGCAGGCGTCCCCAATCGCTGCGACCGTGGCGTTGGCCCGCAGTTGATTGAATTGCGTGTCGAGGCCGAGCGCGTCGTAGCCCGCCCTGCGGGCCTCATGTAGGAACGAGCCGTCGCCGCAGCCGAGCTCGAGGATCTGGCCTCCATTCAGTCTGCTGGCGAGCTTGCAAAGGCGCGCCCGGGCGCGGCGCCGGCTAAAGGGGAGGTCGAACAGGCGGGTACGGCGCCATTCCGACAGGGAGAACTCCTCGTTGGCCTCGACCGTCGTGCTTGCGTCCGTGCGCTCAAGGAAAGCGTTGCCGCACGCCTCGCATTCGCGGACCGTCCCAAACGAGAGACGGTATCGGGGTCTCGCTCCGCGGCTGCCGCAGCACGGGCACCGTGGCGTTGCTTCCACTCCCTCGAGGCTCCCCATGGCGCTCACCGCGCCACCAGGCGGTGCGCCTGCAGGACCATCACGGGCCCGGCGCCGAGGATCCGGGCCGCTAGCTTGGCGATCGCGACCCCCGCCACGCCCATGTGGAGTCCGAGGACAACCGCCAGGCCGATCCCGAGCACGGCCTCCCACGCGGCGGCAACGGCGTAGGCCCGGTGGTTTCCCGTCGAGACCAGCAAGGCATCAGCAGGGCTCAGCACCATCTGGATGAACAGCAAGGCGATGATCGCGACGAACGGCACTGTGCCCACGAAGTTTGCCGGTCCGACCCAGAGGCGGATGAAGGCTGGACCTGCGATGAGGAGCCCGGCCGCGGCGATCGTGCCAAGTCCTGCGCTGATCGCCGTCGCCTTCCGGTAGAGCTTCCGAAGCGCCTGGCGGTCGCCACGGGCGTTGGCCTCGATGAACCCCGGGGCGAAGTTGGCACTGATGGCGGCAATCGCGCCGGCCGCCATGAACGCCAGGCGCTGCGCGATGCTGTACGGGGCCACCTCGTTCGCCCCGAGCACGACGGAGATGATGACGGCATCGGAACCGAAAGCCAAAGCACCCCCCGCCTGGAGCACGAGGAAGTACGCGCTCGGCCCTTTCATCTCACGGCGGAGCGTCGCATCCGAGAGCTGCGGCGAAAGCGTCGCCCCCGGTAGAGCCCGGGCGAGCAGGCGATAGTTGAGCCATCCGGTCGCCAGGTTGGCTGCCGAGAGGAGCAGGACCAGGCCGAGCAGCCTGCCGCCCGCCCACAGGAACACAAACGCGAGGCCGAGACGGGCGACGTTCTGGAGCGTGGCCACGACCTGCTGCTGCTCGATCCGCCCGAGGTTGCGGAGACACCCGGCGAACAGCGTGAACGGCAACTCCACCAGGAACGTTGCGGCGCACGCCAGTACTACCAGCGTTGGGGCCCCGACGTTGGCCGCCGTTCCCTTGAATATCAGGTGCCATGGGACCAGGGGCCCGGCTAGGGCAAGGCCGCCGAGGGCGATCGCGGCCACCCGGACGTACGACCAGAAGCCGGTCGCGAGCACCTGCCGTGCGCGGCCGGTCGAGGACGTCGCGACCGCTTCGGCACACAGGTTGGCCGTGGTCTGCGTGATCCCGAGGTTGAGCAGACCGAGGTACGCGACGAGGCCCGACACCGCGATCCAGAGGCCGTACTCGACCCGCCCGAGGTACTTGACGTAGAGCGGGATCAGGACAAGGTTGCACACCACCCCGACCCCGATGTTGACGTAGCTTGCGGCAACGCCGCGCACGACCCGGGATGGTGCGGCCATCCCGCGCTGCGCAGTCGGGACACATACCCCCGGCCCGGCGAGACTGTCCGGGGCTTCGGCCTGGCGAGACGAGTTGCTCTCGTCCACAGGAAGTGCTTCCCTCACCCTCGTGTTCGCCGCGCCGGAACGGCGACCCCTGGGTCCAACTGCGGACCGCGCATCGAGCGTTCGCCGTCGATTTCCGCCCGGCGCAGTTGACCAACCGCGGCCCGGCTCACGAGCTCGGCCAGGCCGACGCGCGGCGCGACGCTGGAGGCCCGAACTCGAACCTCGCGCCCCGATCCGCGATCTCGGTGTCGGCGCAAGGCTCCGGACCGCCGGGACCCGTCGCACGAGCGGGTGGCCGGGGTTCGGATCACCACCCGGCACTCCAATCCTGGCCCTTGCCGGCAGAAAAGAGCGTCTTCCCGCCGACCCGCACGAGTTTCGCCCCGACGACCGCGATCGCCAGTGTCCCAGACGGACTCTCACGGGCGACCACGCACCGCGCATCGGTGGTCACCGGGCCGAACGTTCGAGAGCCATCCGGGTCATCCTGGACGGCGAGAATCCACGTGGCCTGGCCGCGTCGGATCGTCAGCACAGTCACTCCGGGCCCGTCGGTTGCAACGCTGATGCTTGCGGCGGCCTCGGCGGCCGTTTGGTCGTGGGCGAGCGGGAGCAGCAGAGTGTTGAAATCCACCTGGTGCTGCGACGCGATCTGGACCGGGCCCGCCACCTGATAGACCGCCCACGGCAACGACGAATTCCACGGCTGGCCTGGTCGGACCTCGCCGGTGCGATCAGCGTAATCCACGGTGGCCTCGGCCTTGGGCGTGAAATAGACGAGCAGGTGCCCGTTGCCGTTCGCCAGCGGCCACCGGAAGCTGTTCGGCGCCGGGTAATCGACGTCGAACCAGGTCGGCCCGCGGGCCAGGAGACGGTCGGCGTGCCAGACGGGGCCCAGGTACCATTCGACCGGCGGTTCGCCCGCGTCCGTGCGGTCGCGCACCCACCACCCCAGTCCCTTCACGAACACGACCTCGCGCCGCAAACGCAGACCCCAGCCGGGGTAGTCCTGCCAGGCGATGTCCGCATAGGTCAGGGGCGGGAGGTCCGCGAAGCGAACGACCCTGGTGGCGTCGGGCGCAGCCCCAAGCGTTCCCCCGCGAACCCGGACGCCGTAGAGCATGTTGTGATCTTCGGGCTGGCGGTCGGGGTACGCGCTGTCGTGCGTGAAGACGGTGCCGTTGGCGCTGAGACAGATCAGCGACGGCGCATCCGCATGACCGTGGCCGCCCCACGGGCGCAAGCCGAACAAGGCGTACCACCCGTTCGCCGTGCCGCCGTCGCGCATGACCAGCTTCCACGGTGATTGCGTGGACTCCAGGCTGAACCAGGCCACATCCGGGCTCTGGCGCTCCTGATACGGCCTCAGCTCGGCCTGCGCCGTTGAGATCACGGCACTCCCGAACAGCGGCCGCGCCGGTCGCACCGTGTCGTCCGCCGCCAGGTACGCCCACACCAGTCTCCGGTGGTCCTCGTACGCACACTCCAGCGGGTCCTTGGCCAGGATGTACCGCCGGTGGTTCTCCATGATCCGCTGCGCCGCCCACTTGTAGCTCCCGTCGCGGGTCGCCGTTGCGGCGGACTCGAACAGTGCAGCGAAAGCGCCCCAGTCCGCCCCGAGCATGTAGCTGTCGCCCCAGCCTGGCATGGCGCCTTGCGGGGTAAGGACATCACGAAAGCGGTCCACCAACCGCCGCATGCACGGTTCGCGAAAGATCGCCTCCTGCCCCCGCCAGCGAATCCAGGGCAGCACGGCCCCCAGCCACACGCTGTTGTAATGGGAAGAATCCTCGTCCGTGTCACAGGGGCCTCGCCAGTCGTGCCATACCTCTTCGGAGAACGCGCGCCACTGGGCGGCCTCGGGAGCATCCGGGTAGAGGTCGCTGAGGATGGCGTACGAGAAACCCTTGAAGGCGGCGCGGTTCATGGCGCCGCGCTCGCGGTAGGGCCACATCCGCCGCCCGATCTCCAGGAGCAGCCGGCGCGCGGTGGCCAGGTCCGCAGCGGAAAGAGCCTGCCGCTCCTGGAGCCACTTCACGCCGTGCGCAAGGTCCACGATGAACTCAAAACTGAACCCCTCCTTTGGGTGCTCCTCCAACCAATAGCGCTCGGCATCCCGGAGGTAGCTCCCGGCGTTGTGGGTCCAACCCTTCTCGCCGGTTGCCTTCGCCAGGAACCCGTTGAAGAACATCAACAGATCGATGTGCTTGCCCGGCTCCTTCGACCACCCGGCCAGCTGCGCGGTTTGAACCGCGCGAATCGTGTCGAGGTACACCTGTCTGGTGAACGGCGCAGGTGGCCGCGGCGATTGGGCCGCGACTTGGGATATTGCGGGGAGTGACCTCGACGAGGCCGCCGAGACTGATTCCTTCGTTCTCGTGAACATACGAAACCAGAGATCCCATCCGGGCCGCGGTTGACCGTTCGTGAAGGCGATGCCGCCGGGGTAGCGGTCTTCCTCGACCCCCGCCATGTAGAACATCACGCTGGGTCGCGAGCACTCGAGGTAGTAGGTCGCGCCCGGGGTGACCGTCAGGCGCGGAAAGTAGTGGCGCAGCACCGGAGCGTCCTCGCCCGAGAGGTCGAGGTCGTCCTGCCAGAGCGGCTGCTGCGCTTCAGTCTTCGTCCGGTCGCCGCGCCAACGCCAGATCTGGATTCGCCCCGGCGTCGGGTCGGTGCGGTTCTTCGTTATCAAGTCCACACGCTCGATCCGGCCCGTTCTCGGCGTGAACGTCTGGCCCACGGTGGTGCCGGCCAGCAGCCCGGTCGCGGTCTGCTCCTGGTCAACCTCGAGGCCGCGGTCCAAGTACCGTTCCCACACGTCCCGGGAATGGAATTCCGGCTGTTGCCCCCAAGCGCGGTACGGTGAAGCAACCAAGGCAACCACGACTGCGAGTTGGCTCAGGCGCCGCGTCATGGGACCTCGCTCAAGGCTGCGCCTGGCCCGTGTCGCCCCGGGCGACGTCCCCGGGGCACGGCAGCAGGGGCCGCGTGACCAGTGGCTGGGTTGAAGTTCGCCGGTGACGAAGCCACGGGGGGAACTGGGCCGGGGACCGGCGCCCTTGGCGGATGCGACGCTGGAGTGCAACATGGCTTTGATGGGTGCCGACCTCGCAACTGGGGCCGCAACTGTTGGACGAACCATCACCAAGACCGAGCCCGATATCGCACTCGAGGGGACGGGCGGAAAGGGCCCGGGATTAAGAGCCCGAAACCTTGGCTACGTGTGGCTACAGGTGGTTGCGGTCAGGATTCCCCCCGTAAACGTCATCGCACAATCCCCGGCGCCGCCGGCATTGCGGACGGTGATTGTGGTCGTAATCCCATGTGCACCGTTCGCGACGAACCCTCCCGCAGCGCCCACCGTGTTCGTTGCCGAGATAGGACCGGTCACCTGAAGGTTCGTCGTCGCGTTCGTCGTGCCCGAGGCATAGAAGACCCAGCCCGGGAACTGCACGCGACTCCAATTCGAGAAGACCAACCCCTGGGGCGAGTTGGCGGAGTTCGCATCGAGATGGCCGTTGCCATCGTCGTAAATGTGGATACCGTTCTGACCATCCGTCGTGGTGGTCGAGAAGCCGCTACCCGTGCCCCGCGAGTACAGCATGCCGTTCGCCGCCAGGGCCATGACCACGGACCCGTCCTGCCTGATCCAGCGCGTCAGGTCTTGCGTTTGACCGGCCGTTCCCTGAATCAAGGCTTGGATCGTGTCGGAGGTGCCCGTGACATGAAGCGGGTAATATGGGGTCCCCCCTGCCCCGAGCATCGCCGCGCTCACGCTGCTGGCCACCGAAACCGAGGCCCCACTAATCGCTCCGCCGGCAGTGATCGTCCCGTTCGCCTCGATCGGGCAGTAGACCACGAACTGCGAGTCGCTCGCCTGCGTCCCGAGGTCGAGCAGCATCGCCTCGTAGCCGTTCTGCCGGCTCAGCCACCCCATCGCGTCCGCGGTGTACGACGCGCTGGTAAAGCCCGTAGATCGGTTGATCTGGTAGTGGAACGGCCGCAGCGACGAAGCGTTCCCTGCCTCGAAGAAATTGAGGTGGTACTCGCTGTAGGCGTTCAGGTCAGGCGCGAAGTAGTCCTCGAACTGGGTGTAAATGCACGGATCGCTCTGGTCGGCACACCCTCCCCCGGGGGCGTTGTTGTACCCGAAGTTGGCCGTGACGTCGCTGCGGTTCGGATCGCCCGGATTTGGGACCGAATTCCAGTTCCAGTTCCACACCCGCGACGGCGAGATGTTCGGCGAATATTGCAGCATCGTGTCCGCGCCGGAGGTCGAGGGGGCGATCTTCAACGCGTTCACGACGCTGCTCTGGATCTGACCCGTCATCGTGCCACCGGAGAGTGGGAGGTAGCCGGTGGTGGCGGTAGCAGATACGGTGCCCAGACCTGTGCCCCCTCCGACCCTTGCAAAACCTGCCCGGTCAGGCGCGGAGCCTTGGCCGGCATCATCACTGGTGGCAGGACCCCTTAATAGGGCCGGTCTTAGCGCCATCTCAAACGTCGTCGAGCCCCGAAGAGCATCGTCGGTGCTCGTACCGTATGCGAGTATCCGGCCCGAGCCCGCAGTGACGGTGATCTCGAGCAGTGCGTTGCCGAGGCCTGCGGCCGCCTGCGTCACGTCGGTGACCGGCTTCTGCACCTGCCCGTGCGGCGGCACGGCGTACTCGCGGCTTCCAATGACCGCACCGGTCGGATCCTTCAGGGTCGCAGTCACCGTGACGTCTGCACCAGTCGTCTCCACGACGCCGAAGCTATAGTGC
>JAJXYI010000213.1 GCA_021780625.1 bacterium
GTTTCACGCGCGGTTCAAGCCCTGGTTTTATCCGGTGGAGCGCATGCCCGCGCCGGTGCACGTGGAGTGCGCGGGCTTGGTGGGTGCGAGCGACATGACGGCGAGCCTGGCCTGGCTGGACGAGTATCTGGCGGCCCATGGCGCAGAGACGGCGTGCCTCGTGCTGGAGCCATCGGTGCAGGGGGCCGCGGGAATGCGGCAGCAGCCGCCGGGCTTCGTGGCGGCGGTGGCCGAACGCTGCAGGGGCGCCGGCGTTCACCTGATCCTCGACGAGATCTTCGTCGCCTTCGGACGCCTGGGCGAACTGCTGGTGTCGGAGGCAGAGGGTGTGAAGGCGGATTTCGTATGCCTGGCGAAGGGGTTGACCGCCGGTTATCTGCCGCTTGGGGCAACGCTGACGTCGGAACGGATCTTCGAGTGCTTTCTGGGCGCGCAGTCGGAGGGACGGACGTTTTTTCACGGTCAGACCTTCACGGGCAATCCGCTGGCTGCGGCGGTGGCGCTCAAGAACATCGAGAAACTGAAACGCCCGGGCGTGCTGTCCGGCATGCGCGATCGAGCCTGGTGCCTCGGGGCGGGTCTGCGAGGGGCGTTCGGCGACCATCCCAACGTGCGCGGCCTTCGCCAGCGCGGGTTTGCAGCCTGCCTCGACCTGGGTCCTGCGGACCGGGAACGGCGCTGGCCGGTTGACCTGCGGGCGGCGCACCGGATCTGCCTGGAGGCGCGTCGGCGTGGACTGATCCTGCGCGCGCTGGGCGACTCGATTCCCGTCGTTCCTCCGCCGGCGATCTCGGCAGCCGAACTCGATGTGCTCGTCTTCACGCTCCGCGACGCGATCGACGCGGTCGCCCCGACGTTTTCATCCGAACTCATTCCGTCATGACCCACGAAACCCACCGACCCACGCTTGCCGACGCGCGGCGCCTCTACGCACTGCCGCTGACCACCCTGATCCTGCGGGCGCAGGAAGTGCATCACCGCCATCACAATCCCACGGAGGTGATGCTCTGCTCGCTCAAATCGATCAAGACCGGCGCCTGTCCGGAGGATTGCAGCTACTGTCCGCAGAGCTCGCGCAACCACACCTTCGTCGAGGCGGAGGCGCTGATGGAGACGGAGGCGATCCTCGGGGATGCGCGGCGTGCGAAGGCGGGCGGGTCCGTCCGCTTCTGCATGGGCGCTGCCTGGCGGAGCGTGCGCGACGGCCGCCAGTTCGACAGCGTGCTCGACACGGTGCGCGGTGTGAAGGCGCTGGGGATGCAGGTGTGCTGCACGCTGGGCATGTTGACGCCCGCTCAGGCGCTGCGGCTGAAGGAGGCGGGCTGCGACGTGTATAATCACAATCTGGATACGTCCCGCGACTACTACCCGACCATCATCACCACGCGCACCTACGACGACCGGCTCGACACCCTCGCGAGCGTGCGCGCTGCGGGGCTCCAGGTCTGCTCGGGAGGGATTCTCGGCATGGGCGAGTCCGTGGACGACCGGTTGAAGATGCTCGTCGAACTCGCGAACCTCGATCCGCAGCCCGACTCGGTGCCGATCAACGCGCTGGTGGCGGTGGAGGGCACGCCGCTCGAGGGGAGGCCATTCGTGGACAGCATCGAGTTTGTGCGAACGATCGCGACGGCCAGGATCCTGATGCCGCGCGCGGTGGTGCGGCTCTCGGCAGGTCGCACAAAGATGAGCGACGAGACTCAGGCGCTGTGTTTTCTCGCGGGCGCGAGTTCGATCTTTACGGGCGAAAAGCTGCTGACGACCGGCAACCCGGGGCTGGACCGGGATCTCGCCCTCCTGGGCCGGCTCGGCCTGCATCCGGCGGGCGAAGTCGGGACGGGCGAGGGGGCTGACGCGCCGGACCACGAGCATCCCCTGAAGTCCGACGGCACCTGGGCGCACGGGTGCACGGGCGACGGCCATTGTTCGGAGGCGGCGGTTGGAGCCGCGGGCTGAGCGATGAGGACTCTGCTCATCAGTGGAAACGACACGGGGATCGGGAAGACCCATGTCACCGGATTGCTTGCGGGTGCCCTGGCGCGGCGCGGCCTCGCGGTGCAGGTCGTGAAGCCGATCGAAACGGGCCGCGGCCCCGGAGAAGCGGGCGACGCGGATACCGCGGCGGCAGCAGCCGGTCGCGGCGTAGTGCCCGTGACGCTGTTCCGCTTTGCCGAGCCGCTCGCTCCCCTGGAGGCGGCGCGCCTGGAGGGACGGCGCGTCTCGCTGGGAGATCTGCGCGACGCCCTGGACCGCCTCGCACCCTGTGACTGGCGCCTGGTGGAGGGCGCTGGTGGGCTTGCCGTGCCTGTGGACGAAGACGGGTCGGACTGGACGGATGTCGCACGAGTGTGTGGAGCGGAGGCGATCGTGCTGGTTGTCGAGGACCGGCTCGGGTCGATCAACCAGGCGCGCCTGCTGGCGTCGCATTGCCGGCTCAAGGGGGCGGCGAATCCGATCGTCTTTCTCAATGCAGTGCGTCCGCCGCCGCCCGAGGTGGCCCGGAGCAATCGTGTCGGCCTGGACAGGGCGGGAGTGCGCTGCGTGGGGTCGGGCCGCGTGGAGGATCTCCTGGTTGCCCTGGCGAACCGCGCGGAGAATGCCGCATGAACGCCTCCCTGGACCAGCTGTGCGCCCGTCTGGACGGGGACCTGCGGGAACGCGCGGACGCGGGGCTGGAGCGCGTGCTCGTGCCGCGGCGCGCGGACGAGGAGATTGTGGATCTTTGCGGCAACGATTACCTGGGGCTGTCGCGGCATCCCTCGGTGGTGGAGGCTTTGCGCGAGGCCGCGCGGGTTTGGGGAGCCTCGTCGTCGGCCTCGCCGCTGCTCGGCGGATACAAGGTGCTGCACGCGGAACTCGAGTCGGAGCTGTGCGACTGGATTGGTTTCCCATTGGGCCTGGTCTGGAACAGCGGATTCGCGGCGAACTGCGCGGTGCTGGGCACGCTTCCAGGGAGGGGCGACGTGATTTTTGCGGACCGGCTGGTGCATGCGAGCATGCTCGCCGGGGCGCTGAAGTCGGGCGCCCGGCTGGTGCGCTTCCCGCACAACGACCTGGACGCGCTGGAGGGGCTGCTCGTGCGCGAGTCTGGTGCGCCGGGCTGCGCCTGGGTGGCGACGGAATCGGTGTATTCGATGGATGGCGACAGTCCGGACCTGGCCCGGCTCGCGGAGCTGAGGCGGCGTCACGGATTCATCTGGGTGCTCGACGAGGCGCACGCGACCGGCTGGCACGGGCCTTCCGGTGCGGGGCTGGCGGAGGAGGCTGGCGTTGTTTCGGAGGTGGACGTGCTGGTGGGCACGCTGGGCAAGGCGCTGGGCTCGGGTGGCGCGTACACGCTCATGCGGGAGCCGCTGCTGCGGAGGCACCTGGTCAACCACGCCCCGGAATTCATCTACTCGACCTACCTTCCGCCCGCGGCCGCAGGTGCTGCGCTGGCGGCGGTGCGCCTCGTGCGGACCGCGGGCGCCCCGGCGCGCGAAGCGCTTCAAGCGCTATCGCGCGACTGGCGTGCGGCCCTGCGTAGCCTGGTGCCGGGCGTGCCGGAGGGGGTGTCGCCGATCATTCCGGTGGTCCTGGGCGAGACGCGGCGCGTGATGGCGTGCGCGGCGCTCCTCAGGGAGCGGGGCATCCAGGTGGGCGCGGTGCGGCCGCCAACGGTGCCGCGGGGCGGCGCGCGCCTGCGGGTGTCGCTGCATGCCGGGCTCGGCGTGGAGCAGCGGGAGCGCTTTCTGGACGCGCTGGTGGAGGGATTGCGATGAAACGAGGCTGGCTATGCGGCTGGGGCGTGGACTGCGGCGCGTTCGAAGCGTGCTGCCGCGCACATTTTCCCGGCGAAGTACCGCAGGTGGAGCCGGCGACTTGGAGGGGCTGGGCGCGGCTTCGAGCCGCAGGTTGCGACGCCTTCGGCGGATTTTCGCTGGGGGCCTGGTTGCTGTTGCGTGCCGCGAAGCTCGGCGAGGCGGCGGGCGGCGACGTCGTCCTGTTGGCGCCCTTCCTCGCCTTTCCCGCGGAGGCGGGATTGGGGGGGCGGGTGAAGCGCGTGCAGCTCGAGCGGGTGCGGCGCTGGCTGCGCACGGATCCCGAGGGGGCGCTTGGCGATTTTGGACGGCGGTCCGGTCTTGATCTTCCGCTCGCCAAACCGGCATGCCGCGAGGAACTCGAGGAGGGACTCGCCTGGCTGGATTCTACGGAGATCGACGCGATTCCAGACGCAGCGTGCGGGTGGCGGGCGTACGTGGGCGACCACGACACCCTGCTTGAGCCGCAGGTTGTCTCACCGTGGAGATTCGGCACGGTGGTGGCGGGGGCTGGGCATCAGGCCTCGGCGCTCATGGCGGCCGACGGGCTCCGCCGTACGGAGGAGGTGGTGCCGTGAGCGGGATCGTCGAGAGTGCCGAAGCAGTGAGCACCCTGCCGTCGTTTGATCGCCATGCGGCGACGTACGAGGCTTCGGCTTCCGTGCAGGCGTGGCTTGCGGAGTGGCTCGAGGAGTGGGTCGAACCCGCCTGGTCTCGGTCTGCCGAGGTGATCGAAGTGGGGGCTGGAACGGGACTCTTCACGCGAAAGCTCGTGACGCGCGGGCGGGTGGTTGCGCTCGACCGGTGCACTGAGATGGTCGCTCGGGGGCGGGAGGGTGTGCCCGAGGCGCGTTGGCGGGTGGGGGATGCGCTCGACCTCACCCCGGTTGGCTGGGACCGGATTTATTCGTCGGCCGTGCTCCAGTGGATGGACGACGCAGAGGAGGGTTTGCGCATCCTCGGGGAGGCGATGCGACCCGGAGGGCGCATGCTGCATGGCTTGTTCGTGAGCCCAACCCTGCCCGAGTTGGCGATGCTCGCGCCGGACGCCTGCCCGCTGGTCTGGCGCACGGCGGAGACGTGGCTGGAGGCCGCCTCGCAGGCAGGACTCCGCGTGTTGCGCTGGGAGGTCCGTCAATTCGAGTCGAGGCATCCGGATGCCCTCGCGTTCATGCGGACGCTGCACGACACAGGCGTCACGCCGACCGTGCCGAAATTCGGCCCGGGGCGGCTGCGTGCGATTCTTCAGCAGTATGATGCCCGCAACCGTGTCGGCGGGAACGGTGTCCGCGCGACTTGGACCGCACTACGCTTCGAGGCCGAGCGGTTTGAGTGAACGGCGGTTAGCTGGTCGTCCCCGGCTATTGGTCGATCGGTCTCTCGACGTCGGGGCTGCTGCATACGCCACAGAATGCAATCGTAGTACTGCTTGGGTATGAAGCTATAGATCAAACATCGCTTTATTTATTGCGGAAAATCAAATCACAGATTTGATTGGATTGAACGCAATAGTTCAAACATGGCTTCAACTACACCAACAGATCCAATCAAGGCGTTAGCCTTGCATCCAAGGGGAGGTCCGCTTGGCACATCAACCCTACGAGCGTTGGGGGTCTCATCCGCGCTGGCGTCTCACTATGTCAAGGCAGGGTGGTTGAAGCGTTTAGGCAGGGGTGTATTCATGTTCCCGAAAGACACCCTCCAAAGAGAGCAATCCCTGCTGCTCCTCGAGTCGCAAATCCCGGGACTGCACGTTGGAGGCAAGGCCGCACTCGCTTGGCGTGGAATACGGCATAACATCGGCCCTCAAGAGCGGCTCTCGCTCTGGGGCCCGCGAGGAGCCCGGCTGCCGCCCTGGTTTACGGACCGATTTCCGTCTTCTTACGTCACACGTCAGCTTTTCGATGTGAAGCTGCCATCCTCGTATGCGATCGGCGTGCTGCCTGAGTCTCCCGACGGCCCGTCTGTGTCCGAGCCGGAAAGGGCGTTGCTGGAGTTGCTCAGTGATGTCGGCGTCGGGCAAGGTGTCGAAGAAGCCCGAAACATCATGGAGAGTCTCCGCTCTGCCCGGCTCGATGTGCTTGGCGCGTTGTTGAAACACTGTGTGCGCGTGAAGGTGGTTCGCCTGTGTGTGCAATGGGCTGAGGAGTTGGGCCTCGGCTGGGCTGCGCAGGCGAGAGAAGCGGCAGGCACTCGCGGCAGGGGGAGATGGACTGCTCGTCTCCGTGACGGCACTACACTCATCCTGAAACCGTGATGGACAGGACGTATGTCGAAACCGTCCGGCTGATGCTGGAGATTGCGCCTGAGGTGTTCGCTTCGGGCAAATTCGCGCTCAAAGGCGGCACTGCGTTGAACCTGTTCGTGCGCAACATGCCTCGGCTGTCCATCGACATCGATGCCGTCTTCATGGACCACACCGGTACACGCGCCGCTGCGCTCGGCCTGATGGCGAACGAACTCACGTCGATTCGTCTCGGGCTTGAACGCCGTGGGATTGTGACCGACGCGAGCGCCCGCAACGCCGCTGAAGAAACGAAGCTATTCGCCCGCCGAGGGAAGATTGAGGTGAAGGTCGAGGTGAACCATGTCTTCCGCGGCATCCTGTTGCCAACGGAGCGACGCCCACTGGTGAAGAGTGCCGCCGACCAATTCACGGTCCACGTTGAGGTGCCCACACTTGCGATTCCAGAGCTTTACGGCAGCAAACTCGTGGCGGCCATGGATCGGCAGCATCCACGCGACTTCTTCGACATTCACGGGCTTTATCAACAGGGAGGCCTGACTCCGACGATCGTCGATTGTTTCGTCGCATACCTCGCCGGCCACAACCGCCCTGTTCACGAGGTTCTTTTCTCGCGGGATGTCGACATGACAGTTCCGTTCCAGAATGAGTTCGAGGGAATGCAGCGGGAGCCGGTAACGCTGGCGCAGCTGAATGAGGCGCGGATCCGTTTGCGCCGGGACCTGCTCGCGTCGCTCAATGACGACCACAAGCGGTTTCTGCTCGGCTTAGTGGCAGGGAATCCGCCCTGGGATGCGCTGCCTTTCGTTCACCTTTCCGAACTCCCGGCAATTCGATGGAAGCTCCAGAATTTGGAGCGTCTGAAAAAACTGAACGTCGCCAGATTTCAGGCGCAAACCGATGAATTGCAAAAACGCTTGGGCGGATAGACGGCGATTTTCGCGCTGAATGACAGTACCATGATCGAATGGCCCCTCTATTTGGGCTCCTGATCATCAATAACCGGAGAGAAGGCATGAAGCCGCTTTCCGTGGTTCAAATCTCCACAGGATCGTTCAAGGAATGAAAAAGGCGCCGGGGTGGCCGGCGCCTTGATGGCAATTGGACCTTCGCCGTGCTCAGGTCGTGGCGGCGTGTCGGGGCAGCGAGCGGTTGAGCGCGCAGACGACGGCTTTGATCGACGCGAGCTCGATATTGGTGTCGATGCCCGCGCCGAAGTACGCGGCGTTCTTCTCGGTGCGGATCTGGATATAGCTGACGGCCCGGGCCTCGGCGCCCTGGCCGAGCGAGTGTTCGGCGTAGCTCTGCACGTCGAAGGCGGGCATGCCGACCGAGCGCAGGGCCCGCACGAAGGCGTCGATCGGACCGTTGCCGTCGGCGGAGAGCTTCCTGGGCGTGCCGTCGATCACGACCGTGGCCTCGCAGTGCACGGAGCTGTCGCGTTCCGAGGCCTTGAAGTGCCGGAGTGCGACGGGCGACTCGCGCAGCAGGTACTCGGAGCGGAAGACCTCGTGGATCTCGGACGCCGACAACTCGCGGCCCTTCGCGTCGGCGAGGTCGTTGACGATCTTGCCGATCTCCTTGTGCATGGCCTTGGGCAGCTGGTAGCCGAATTCGTGTTCGAGCACGTAGGCGACTCCGCCTTTGCCGGACTGCGAGTTGATCCGGATGATGGCCTTGTAGCTGCGGCCGATGTCCGCGGGATCGATGGGAATGTAGAGCACGTCCCAAGGCGAGCCGGGCTGCTGTTTGTCCCAGGATTTCTTGATCGCGTCCTGGTGCGAGCCCGAGAAGGCGGTGAACACCAGTTCGCCGGCGTAGGGCTGGCGGGGCGGCACCTCCATCCGGGTTGTGCGCTCGTAGACCTCGCGGATCGTGTTGATGTCCGAGAAGTCGAGCTTTGGGTCGATCCCGTGCGTGTAGAGGTTCAGGGCGACCGTGACGATGTCGAGATTGCCGGTGCGTTCCCCATTGCCGAACAGCGTGCCCTCGACTCGGTCGGCGCCGGCCAGCATAGCGAGCTCGGTCGCGGCGACGCCGGTGCCCCGGTCGTTGTGCGTGTGCAGCGAGACGAGCACGGCGTCGCGCCGGGAGAGGTGGGTGCACATCCACTCGATCTGGTCGGCGTGCACGTTGGGCGTGGCGTATTCGACCGTTGCGGGGAGGTTCAGGATGATTTTCCGCGCGGGCGTGGGCTGCCAGACGTCGCAGACGGCCTCGCAGATCTCGAGCGCGAACTCGAGCTCGGTGGACGTGAAGCTCTCGGGCGAGTATTCGAGGCGCAAGTTCGTACCCGACTCGATCAGGGGGCGCGACTGCGTCTTGAGAAACTCGATGGCATGCGTCGCGATGTGGACGATCTCGGAGCGCTGCGCGCCGAACACGTAGTGGCGCTGGGCGGGCGAGGTCGAGTTGTAGAGGTGGAAGATGACGTTCTTCGCGCCCTTCAATGCCTCGAGCGAGCGGGTGATCAGGTCCTCGCGGCACTGGCAGAGGATCTGGATGGTGACGTCGTCGGGGATGCGGTTCTCCTCGATCAGGCGCCGGGTGAAATCGAACTCGATCTGGGAGGCGGACGGGAAGCCGACTTCGATCTCCTTGAAGCCGACCTTCACGAGCATCTCGAAGTATTCGAGCTTCTCATCGACGCTCATGGGCTGGGCGAGGGCCTGATTGCCGTCGCGCAGATCGACGCTGCACCAGATGGGCGCCTGGGTCAGGGTCCGGTTCGGCCACTGCCGGTTGGGCAGGTCGACCGGAGGAAAAGATCGGTATTTGGTGATGGGAGCAGATTGCATGGCGAAACGAAGACTAACGGAGTTGGATGAACGGACGGGTCGGTGAACGCTCCGCGGGCGCGAGGACGGCGGTTGGGCCGCAATTGCGGAGCGGCAGGCAGGCGGTTCGGCGGACGCACGATCGACCGTGGCGCACGGTTCTCACGGATCGTGCGTCTAGCTAAGTCGAAGCAGCGCCTGCAGGAGGTTTCGCATGTGCAGTCGAGGGGCATATCGGCACGCACGGCGTCGAGTCAAATTGTAAAATGGATGCGGGCTGCGACGACCTGGGGTGGAACACTGGAATAATCTGTGGTTGCGGAAGGCAATCCACGTCGCCTCAGCGGGTCGGGCCTCCGCTGTCGGCCGAAAGACGCTGCGGCGAGAGCAGCGGGAATCGCGAATGGATTCGACTGCGGGTTTTCAGCTGAGCCATGGCTCGGTCGTCGGCTATGCCAATCCGCGCGGACGTTTTCGGAGTGTTTTGACAGATTGGGCAGCCTCAAGGCTTGCCAGTCTCGTGCCGGAGGCTCACAGAATCGTCCGTCTTTCCGCCCAGTGATTACCCTGCTTTACGCCACTGTTTCAGGAAGAGCCGAAAGTCTGGCCCTGGCCGCTGCCGAACGCCTGCGGAGCATCGGAAAACGTGTGGAGGTCCACAACGTCTCCCATTTTCCTGTGCACACCCTTGAGGGCACGCGTCTGGCGCTGTTCGTCGCCAGTTCCTGGGGAGACGGAGCGACGCCGCCTGACGCCATCGAATTCTGCCGTCAGCTCGAGTCTCCCAAGCTGAAATTCCCCCAGCTCACTTATGCCGTGCTCGCCCTGGGTGAGGGCTCCGAGCAAAAACACGTCGGCTGTGGCTGGCGCATCGACATGGCGCTCGAATCACGCGGTGCGCGCCGCATTTTGCCGCGTTGGAATTGCGATCGAAACAGCCTCGTCGAATTCGAGGTTTGGCTTCGAACCGTCGAGGCAGTCCTCACCACGCCCCGTCTGGCACAGGACCGTCAACTGAAGTTGGCATGATTTTTAACCCGCTTACGGATAGCGATTAATTGAAATTCGCTTCCGGCAGGCCCGCGCGTCAAGAGGGAGGATTGTGACCAAGGGCCAAGTTAAAAGCGGTTCTTTTGGGGTGTGAATAAAGCCGTTGATTTGCGGTAGATGTAACTTGTTCATCATCGCTCAGAAGCCAGCTCATGGTGTCTGCGGTGCTGAAGATGGGCGAGTCAACCTGACGCAGCCCAACTTATAAGACTGCTCGTTAGTTCGGTTTGGCCGGGGGTGGAGCGTTGGGGCGAGGCGGCAAATGCCTAGGCTAGTCGGCCATGAACCTTGAGCCCTTGGGTATCGAGACACTGACAGCGACGCAGCAGGTGGCCGCCGAAATGTTTCCGTGGGAACACGAGCATCAGGTGGCCTTGCCTGCATCGATCCGGCCGCACGCGTATCGCGACTTCTACGAGCAGCGTCGGCTGGAGTCGGTTCGCTGTTGGACGGCCTTGGAGTCGGGTTCGGTGTGCGGGATGGCGACGTTGTATGCGTATGAGCGACAACGGGACGAGGCGTGGCTTGCGTGGTTTGGCCTCAAGGCGGCGGTGCGCGGACGCGGCGCGGGGGCGGCTTTTCTGGATTGGGTGATCTCGACTGCACGAGACGAGGGACGGCGCGTCTTGCGTTTGTGGACAACCGACGAGGCCGAATATGCGGCGGCGGTCAGGCTCTATGTCCGGCGCGGGTTTGTGCCGGAGCTCTGCGATCCGCTTCCCGGGGAAAGCTGGAAGACGATGGTGTTCACCCTGGGGCTCGACGGGCGTGTGCCGATGCCCTGGTCGATGGTATCGGGCCGCGGCGAGCTGTGCGGTCGCGAGGCGCCGGTGGCGCACGCCTTCGCCGCCTGAGTCGGACCGAAAGGCTTAACTGGCTGGTCTCGAGCGGGTTCCTTTGCTCGTTGCGGCATCTCGCGCGAAAGGTCTGCAACTTTTCGCGCGCCGCTGGGTTTTCAGGGCAACAACCCACTCAGCCAATGAAGACCATCACGATCCTCACCAGCACAGCGAGCGCCACCTTAGGCGCTTTCTTCCTCACCATCGGAGCCGGCTACATCTCGCTCACGCTCTTTCTGGCAGCCGCAGTCGCCTGGGTCATTCTCCTCACGGTCTATGCCTACACGCCTCGGGAGCGCACCTGGCTCCCAAAGCTTCCGGCGGCCCGCGCCGAATGTCAGACTGCGCGGACCAAGGCCAGCTACCCGCTGGCGGCCTGACAGCCGTTCTCGTGTCGTAACGAAGACCTCCGACTCCGATTTCTGAGAAAATCAATCGGCCCCCGACGTGGAATCCACGATCGGGGGCCGCACTATTTTCGGAGCTACGCGGCAGCTCCGAAAAACTCGGGCGGTTTTTGGTTGGTGGGTTGTCATTGGGGATAGACACCCAGCACTTCCCCATGAGCCTGATTCATCCATCCCTGGCCCTGCCGTCCCGTGCCTGCGCTCCCGAGGCCGATGAGTTCCGAGACTGGTTCACGGGCTTTGTCCACGAAGGGCGCAACTATGGAGGCGCGTATTTTGCCGAATTCGACACCCGCCTGCTGCCGTTTGTGGATTTGGTGCGGGACTCGCGATTGGCGACACCGCGGATTCTCGAGTGTGGGTGTTTCGAAGGCGGGCACACGACGGCGATGGCGCTGAAGCTGCCGGAGGCACAGGTGACGGCGGTTGACGTTCGGGAGGGGAGCCTGGAGCGGGCGCGCAGGCTGGCTGCGCTGCGTGGATGCGGGAACATTCGGTTTTTCCAGGACGACCTCGACGACCCCCAGGTGGCGTTCACGCAGGAGTACGACTTCATCTACTGCGTCGGCCTGCTTTATCACCTGCGCTGGCCCTTCGCGTTTCTTTCGCGATGCGCCAAGGCGGCTCCGCGGCTCTGGCTGTGGACGGTGCTTTGCGCGGAGTTCGAAGCCGGACATCTGGAGGGGACCTACCGCGGGCGTCTCTACCCCGAGCCTGTGGAGCATCCGCTCAGCGGAGTGCGGGACACCTCGTTCTTCCTGTCGCTGGGAAGCCTGTACGACATGCTCTGGCAGGTGGGCTATCGCAGCGTGAGCCTGCGTCAGCGCGAGGTGATGAAGGACGGAACGGGCCCGGCTGTGCTCCTGTGCGCATCGACGGAGGCCTGAGCTGGTGTCGCCCTGTCAGGCTGGGAAAACAAAAACGCCGCCGAAGTGAGATCGGCGGCGTTTGAAGTGGCGAAGAAGGTCCGGAGGCTCGGTGGGTTCAGCGGGGGCCGGCCGGAGAGGTGCTCTGGGTCGGGTCGACCGTAGGCGTGCCGCTGTTGTTGGTCGGATTCGAGTTATTCTGCTGGTTTTGCGTGTTCTGCTGGTTCGTCGAGCTGTCCGGGTTCGCCGTTGGCTGCGTGTTGGGTCCCGCCTGGCCTTGGGGGCTGGGTTTCAGAATGGCCGCGATCTGCGCACTATTGGAGGAGTTGGAGGCATTGAGGCCGTTGCTCGCCTGCGCCTGGGTCAGGGTCTGCGTGACGCTCACGAGAGCGCTGGGCCCGGTGGCGGAGACCGGGGAGGAACTTGCGGCGGCGTAGGCGTTGCTCATGACAGCAATGGCCGCACTGGGGCTGGTTTGGTAGACGGCAGGAGTGGCTGCGACAGTGGCGACGGCCGACGCGATCTGCCCCACCACTGACGGCGAGGCCGCCTGTGCGCTGGGGTTTGCGATGATCCGGGACGCCGTGGTGGCAACCTGCAGCGCGGCCGAGGGGCTCGCGCTGGTCACCGAGGTCGAATTGACGGCGTTGACGGCCGCACTGGCGACTTGCACGGCGGCGGAGGGATTCGATGCAAGGATGCTTTCGGCGGTCGTCGTCGCCTGAGTGGCGATCTGGGCGGTGAGTGCCGGATTGTTCGTCGCAGTGGAGGCCTGCACGGTCGCCGTGGCGAGGGAGGCGGCGCCTTCGGGATCGGCCTGGGTCACCTGGGGATTGACGAAAATGCGGGCGGCAGTGGTCAGGACCGACTGGATTTGGGTAGGTGCGGCGGACTGGACGCCGTTGGATTGGATGGCCTGCACGGCGGCTTGTGCGACGGCGACCGCGGCCCTGGGATTGGTGGCCACCAGTCGCTCGGCGGCGGAGACGACGGAGGAGGCCAGGGCTGCGGCCTGCGCCGGATTGCCGCCCGAGAGCACGGCGATGGCTTGGGCAATCTGCTGGGAGTTGCCCGACATCACTGCCGCGCGGAGGGCAGGCGGAAGGGGAGCCGACTGGGCGTGAGCCGAGGTGACGGCGCCGAGGCCGAGCGCGAGCAGGGCCGAGGCAATTTGGAAGGGGCGTGACAGGGATAATGGTTTCATGGGCGCGCCGTAGGTAGCGACTGAAACTCGGCTGACAAGGGCGGAAGCTACGCCTTGCTCGGATATTAGGCCATCAGGGCAAATCCTGCGGACGTTTTGGCAAGGCGTGGGACCAATCGACGCTCGACAATCCCGGCTGGGGATTCGCTAAGGTGAGGCGATTTCGTATTCCCCTATGAGCACTCCCGTACGTCCCAGGAAAGTCGCACTTCTCACCGCCGGCGGTCTCGCGCCGTGCCTGAGCTCCGCCGTTGGCGGGCTGATCGAGCGCTACACCGAGATCGCGCCCGACATCGAGATCATCTGCTACCACGGCGGCTACAAAGGCCTGCTGCTGGGCGACAGCTACAAGGTCGGCCCGGCGGAGCGCGCGAATGCCGCGGTGCTGCACTCCTACGGCGGCAGCCCGATCGGCAACAGCCGCGTCAAGCTCACGAACGTGAAGGACTGCGTGAAGCGCGGCCTCGTGAAGGAGGGGCAGGATCCCCAGAAGGTCGCGGCCGACCAGCTCGTGAAGGACGGCGTGGACGTGCTGCATACGATTGGCGGCGACGACACGAACACCGCTGCGGCGGACCTGGCGGCCTTCCTGGCGAAGAACAACTATGGCCTCACGGTCATCGGCCTTCCCAAGACGATCGACAACGATGTGTATCCGATCCGCCAGTCGCTCGGCGCCTACACGGCGGCGGAGCAGGGCGCGCGTTATTTCCAGAACGTCGTGGCCGAGAGCGGTGCCAATCCGCGCATGCTGATTGTGCACGAGGTGATGGGCCGCAACTGCGGCTGGCTGACGGCGGCGACGGCCCGCTACTACCGCAGCATGCTCGACCGGCAGGGCTATGTGCCGGGCCTCGGACTGAGCCGCGCTAATCTCGACGTGCACGGCGTGTACATTCCCGAAATGCAGGTCGACCTCGCCGCGGAGGCAGCCCGGTTGAAAGCGCTGATGGACCGCGTCGACAACGTGAACATCTTCATCAGCGAGGGCGCGGGCGTCGAGGCGATCGTCGCCGAGATGCAGTCGAAGGGCCAGGAGGTGCCCCGCGATGCCTTCGGACACATCAAGCTTGACGCGGTGAATCCCGGCAAATGGTTCGGCGAACAGTTTGCCAAGATGGTCGGCGCCGAGAAGACGCTCATTCAGAAGAGCGGCTACTATGCCCGCGCCGCCGCGGCCAACCAGCAGGACCTGACGCTCATCAAGAGCTGCGTCGACCTGGCCGTGGAGTGCGCCCTGCGCCGCGAGAGCGGTGTCATCGGCCACGACGAGGACAAGGGCGGCGTTCTGCGCGCGATCGAATTTCCGCGGATCAAGGGCGGAAAGCCCTTTGACATCGACACGCCGTGGTTCTCGGAGATGCTGGCGGCGATTGGCCAGGCCAAGGGGCCCAAGGCCGCCGTCAAACACTGACCCTTTAGCGAGGACGAGCCGTTCGTCCTTTTTTCATCGGAGAGTCCCGGATTGCGCGAGCAGTCCGGGATTCCTGTTTTCAGGGAACTGCGTCGCGCACGGAGTGTTTTTAGGGGATCGGCGGCCGCCTCTGGGCGACCCGAGCCCCACTGTCATGAACGCTGCAGCCCACTCCTCAAGCCTACCGCAAACCAGTCGGGTTTACGCCCTTGCCACGACGCGTTCGCGGCGCAAGGTCGGGACCGTGATTCAGGATTTCCGGACCAGGCTGTTCGCTCTGACGATCGCGGCGATCGCGTGCTGCGGGTCGCCGGCGTGGGCGGACGCGGGCGATTCGAAGACGAAATCCAAGGCGCCCGAAAAGGAGAAGCAGCCGTTCATCCGGGACGAGACGGTGCGCGCCGCGCTCAAGCCGGTGGCGACGGCGGCGAACGCGATCGTGAGGACCTCGGAGCTGGTCACCCAGCGTTTCCAGCAGGAATCGCTCCGCATGAATGAATTCCTCGACGTGCGCCTCCCCGGCGGCACGGCACGCAAGAACCTGCTCTTCAGTTTCGAGCCGAAGCTGGGCGATTTTTTCCGCAGGGATTACGCACAGTTCCCCTTCGAGGTCCGCTACGGCGTGAGCAACGCGCTGGAGGTCTATTCCGGCCTGACCCCGATCGTGCCGAATCCATTCATGGGCGGGCCCGACCGCCGGTGGGGCCTCGGCATGGCGAAGCTCGGCGCGCGGTACACCGTCTCTCCGAGGGGATTCTATTTCACCAAGGTGACCTATGGCGTGGAGGCTCTGGCTCCGCTGGGCAACCCTCCGGTGAGCCTCATCGACCACTACACGCATGTGAAGCCGTACGTGACCGCGTCGCGCGAGCTCACGGAGCTGCCGCACACGACGTTTTTCACCACGGTCAGCTACGACCGCTCCCTGCACACGCCGTTTCACAACGCGATCCCGGCGGGCGTGATCAAGAAGAACATCTTCGAGGTGGCGCCGGGCCTGTTGTATAAACCGTCCCAATACGGCGTGTTCGTGGAATACGGACTGCAGCTGATCGACGAGCACGTCGGATCGCACGTGGCGAACACCTACGTGGTGGGCGGGTTGTGGGACATCCCGATGGAGCGCAGCGAGCGCTGGGGCCTGCCCGGCAAGTGGCAGTGCGAACTGGGTTTCCG
>JAJXYI010000075.1 GCA_021780625.1 bacterium
CCCCGAAGACTATTTCACCGGCAAACCCGCCGAGTTGGGACTCGCGAAAATCGCCACTCTGATCCACGACCAGCGCCGCGAGGACCCGCACGCCCTGCTCATCGACTGCGGCGACACCATCCAGGGCAGCCCGCTCGAATACGTCCACGCCCGCGTGGCACCCGGACCTGCCGATCCCATGATGCTTGCCATGAATGCTTTGCGATACGACTGCATGACGGTCGGAAATCACGAATACAACTTCGGCCTGCAGGTCCTGCACAAGGCCGAAAACGAGGCGCGGTTCCCCTGGCTCTCCGCCAACACGATCGCCCTTGCCTCCCGCCAGCCGGCCTACCGGCCCTTCATCCTCCGAACCGTCGAAGGCGTACGCGTCGCGGTGATCGGAATCACGACGCCAAAAATCCCGGTCTGGGAGGACGCCCCCCACTACGCAGGTCTCGAATTCGAGGATCCCGTGGCCACCGCGCGCCACTGGGTCGACGAGGTGAGGAAAAAGGACCACGCCGACGTCGTCGTGCTGGCCGTGCACATGGGCCTGGAGGAGGACCTCGGCCGCTCGGATGCCCCGCCGCCGGCCCTGCCCGGGGAGAACCAATGCCTGGCACTTGCCCGCCAGGTTCCCGGGGTCGACGTGATCCTCATGGGCCACACCCACCGCGTCGTCCCCGACCTCTTCGTCAACGGCGTGCTACTCACCCAGGCCGGGCACTGGGGCGACTGCCTGGCCCGCGTGGACCTGTATCTCCAAAAATCGCCCGCCGGCACGTGGACGGTGATCGCAAAATCCGCTCGCACGATCCCGGTCACGCGCGAGGTCTCCCCCGATCCCGCCATCGAAAAGATCGTCGCGCCCTACGAAGCCGCGACCCAGGACTGGCTCCGCCGACCCATCGGCCGCTGCGCCGTCGAACTCGACGCGCGCCGGGCCCGGGAGCAGGACACCGCGCTCATCGATTTCATCAACCGAGTCCAGGCCGAGGCAGGACACGCCGATGTGTCGTTCGCATCGAGCTTCAACCCGCGCGCACACATCCTCGCCGGCCCCGTGACCGTTCGCGAGGTGTATAGCCTCTACGTATACGAAAACACCCTCGTGGTCGTCCAGGCCACCGGCGCTCAGGTCAAAGCCGCGCTCGAGCATTCCGCGCTCTACTACCGCGCGGCCCCGCCGGGCACGCCCCCCGCAGCCCGCGTCGACCCCACGATTCCCGGCTACAATTTCGACATCGCCTCGGGCCTGACGTACACAATGGACCTGACCCGCCCGCCCGGCCAGCGCATCGTCGGCCTGAGCTACCGCGGCCACCCCCTCGCCCCCGACACGAAGCTCCGTGTCGCCCTCAACAATTACCGCTTCGGCGGGGGCGGCGGATATACGATGTTCAAGGACTGCCCCGTGCTGTGGAAATCCAGCGAGGAGATCCGGAACCTCATCATCGACTGGCTCGAGCGTAACCACGATATCCCTACGGCAGCCGACGGGCACTGGAGCATCACCTGGGGCGTCCCGACAAAATAGGAGGAGACTGGATACGCCCGGGATGGTATGATGGACCGTACCCTAAACCCCAACCTCCCTGATCCATGAAACGTCTCCTGCTTGTTTTCGTGGCCTGTGCCACTGTTGCCTTCGCCGACAGCTATCGTTTCGTCGCCGTCACCAAGAGCGCCAACTCCCCCTACTGGAACATCGTCAAATCCGGAGTCGAGAAGGCCCAGGCCGAATTGAAGGCCAAGGGCACCAACGTGACCGTCGAATGGATCGCTCCCGAGAGCGAAGCCGACTACGCCACCCAGGTCCGAATGGTGGAAGACGCCGCGAAGTCCAAGCCGCAGGGCATCATCCTGGCGCCCAGCGACGCACGCGCCCTCTCGGCACCCGTGGCCGCCGCCACGAAGGCGGGCGTACCGGTCGTGGTGATCGACTCGGCCCTCACCGCCTCCGGCCAGATCAGCTTCATAGCGACTGACAACTACAACGGCGGCGTGCTGGCCGCCTACCGCATGGCCGCCCTGCTCAAGGGCAAGGGCACCGTGGCGCTCTTCCGCTCCTACAAGGGCTCCGGCGCCACGCAGGGACGCGAACAGGGTTTTGTGGATACGCTCCAGCACTTCCCCGGACTCCACCTCGTGAAGCAGAACTTCTACGCCGGCGGCACCTATGCCGGCGCGGAGAAGAACGCCGCCGATATGCTCGCGGCGTGCGGAAAGTCGCTCGACGGAATCTTCGCCTGCAACGACATCGCCAACCACGGCGCGCTCAATGCGCTTCGCAAGGCCGGTGAGGCCGACGGCAAGGTGAAGCTGGTCGGCTTCGACGCGAGCGCCGAGACCATCGCCGCCCTGCGCTCCGGCGACGAACAGGGAACCATGGTGCAGAACCCCGCAAGGATGGGCTACCTCGCCGTCATGTCCCTGATCGCCAAGGCGCACAATGAGGCCGTATCCGCGGTCGTCGATACGGGCTGCACGCCCGTGACGCCCCAGAACATCAACACGCCCGCCGTCGCCGAGCTGATAGCCCACTGATCGACGCGCGCATTGCTCCAACTTCAGACCGACCCCGGGGGCCCCCGCCACCCGGGGTCTTTTGCGCCCGGACGATGGGGCGTCCCGTCGAAGACGGAACCGAGGTTCCGCACTCCAACGCTCGGAAGTGTCTGAACCTCGGAGTGCGGAATCACGATTCCGCCCTGCGCGGGAGGCTCCGCCTGCCGGCACATCCCGCTCCGCACAACGGGCGCGCGATTTAACCCCGGGCGCGCGGCATCCACCGCACGCCCCAACGAACACCGCCGGTAGCCAAGCCGGCAGCGGCCCTTCGGCCACCACCGGAATCATTCTCTCTCCCCACTCCTCGATTCTCGCTTCTTTTACCCGAGCCGAGCCCGCCCCGCCTCAGCGCTTCAGCGCCTTCGCGATGCGCTCCAGCGCGGTCACCACGTTCTCGCGGCTGTTGAACGCGCTGATGCGGACGTGCCCCTCGCCGCACTTGCCGAACCCGGCGCCCGGTGTGCACACGACCTGCGCCTCGTTGAGCAGGCGGTCGAAGAACGCCCATGAGTCGCCGCCCGTGTTCACCCAGATGTACGGGGCGTTCTCACCGCCGACACAGGACAACCCAAGTGCCGCGACCGCCTCGCGGATCAGCTTCGCGTTGCCGAGGTAATAGTCGGTCATCTCGCGCACCTGCCGACGACCCGCCTCGGTGTAGATCGCGGCCGCCGCCTTTTGCACCGGATACGACACGCCGTTGAACTTCGTGGAGTGGCGGCGGTTCCACAGCGCGTGCACCGAATGCTCGCCACCCGCGGCGTCGTAGGCCTTCAGGGTCTTCGGGATCACGATGAACGCACAGCGCGTGCCGGTGAAGCCCGCGGTCTTCGAGAAGCTTCGGAACTCGATCGCGACGTCCCTCGCCCCCTCGATCTCGAAGATCGAATGCGGGACCTGCGGGTCGCGGATATAGGCCACGTACGCCGCGTCGAACAGGATGATCGCCCGGTTGCTCTTGGCATAGTCGACCCAGGCCTTCAGCTGCGCCTTGGTCGCCACAGCGCCGGTCGGATTGTTCGGGAAGCACAGGTAGATCAGGTCCGTCGGCGTCGACGGGATCGCCGGCACATAGCCGTTGGCGGGCGTGGAATCGAGGTACGTGATGCCCTGGTAGCGCCCGTCGACGTTCGCGCCCGTGCGGCCCGCCATCACGTTCGTGTCTACATAGACCGGATACACCGGGTCGGGAATCGCGAGCCGCAGGTCGCCCGAGAAGATCTCCTGGATGTTGCCGCAGTCGCACTTGGAGCCGTCCGACACGAAGATCTCGTCCGCGTCGATCGCACAGCCGCGCGCTTGAAAGTCGTGCTTCGCCACGGCCTCGCGGAGAAACGCGTAA
>JAJXYI010000264.1 GCA_021780625.1 bacterium
AGTTCCAGGCGGTGGCGCACTACCTCTGGCTCGCGGTCTGGCCCCACCCGCTGATCGTCGACTACGGCACGCAATGGGTCCGCTCGGTCGCCGACGTCCTGCCCTACGCGGTGGTGGTCATCGCGCTCGTCGCCGGCACCGCGGTGGCGTTGGTGCGGAAACCCGCGCTGGGCTTCCTGGGCGCCTGGTTCTTCGCGATCCTCGCCCCGACTTCCCTCGTTCCGATCGTGAGGCAGACGCTCGCCGAACACCGCATGTACCTCGCGCTCGCCCCGGTGACCGTACTGATCGCGGTGGCCGCATATCGCTGGCTGGGGCGCCGGGCGCTCTGGGCCGCGGTGGTCGCGGCCATCGCGCTCGGTTCGCTGACCCTGGCGAGAAACGCCGATTATCGAAGCAGCGAATCCATCTGGCGCGACACCGTGCGGAAGCGTCCGGAGAACCCGTATGCGCACAATAATTACGGCAACCTGCTCGCCGCCGCGGGTCGCGAGCAGGCGGCGCTGGCCCAGTACGACGCCGCGATCCGCCTGGACCCCACGTTCGCGGATCCGCTGTACAACGCGGGCAAGACCCTGGCCCGGCTGGGGCGCCCCAACGAGGCGATCGCCCGGTTCGAAGCGGCGCTGAAGCTGAACCCCTCGATGCCCGACGCCGAGACCGAGCTCGGCATGGCCCTGGTGGCGGTCGGCCGCGAGACCGAGGCGGTCGCCCACTTCCGCCGGGCCCTGGCCCTGGATCCCCACTACGCCGACGCCCACAACCAGCTGGGGATCGCCCTCGCGAGGGCCGGCCGGGCTGCCGCGGCCGCCACCGAATTCGAGGCCGCGCTGGCCGCGTCCCCAAACCGCGCCGACCTCCACAACAACCTGGGCAACGTGCTGCGGATGCAGGGCCGGCTGACCGACGCCATCGGACAGTACCAGGAGGCGACTCAGGACGACCCCGACTTCGTGCCCGCGCATCTCAGCCTTGGGAACGCGTACCGCGATTCGAACCGAATGGCCGATGCGGTCGCGCAATACGAACAGGCCCTGCGGATCGACCCCAACCTTCCCGAAGCCCGCAACAATCTCGGCATCGTGCTCCTCATGAGCGGTCGCACGGATCGGGCGATCCGCGAATTCGAAGCCGCCCTGCGCGTCGATCCTAACCTGGCCCAGGTGCACCTGAACCTCGCGCTGGCACTGCAGAGCGCCGGCCGTGCCGCGGAAGCGCAGGCACAGTTCGAGGCGGCCAGGAGGCTCGGCGCCACCCTGCCACCCGGCACCGAGTAAGGCCGGGCCACACACAAGATCCCCGAGGAGGATCGCGATGATTCGAGCGAGTCTCAGACGTCCCCCGGGGTAGACGGGCGACCCGAAAATCGGGGCCGTAATTTGCCGTTCGCCTCCATCCGCACACAATTTTCCTCCAACCACACTCAGCCATGCCAAAACCCATCTGCTATTCGACCAAGGCCTATTCCACGCCCAACGCCACTTCCCCGCTCGGCCCCTCCTCCATCGAGCGCCGCAAGCCCACCGATTCGGACGTGCAGATTGAGATCCTCTACTGCGGCGTCTGCCACTCCGACCTCCACTTCGCGCGCAACGAGTGGGGATTCACCCAGTATCCGGCAGTGCCGGGACACGAGATCGTCGGACGCGTCACTGCGGTCGGCAGCGGCGTGAAGAAGTTCAAGGTTGGCGACACTGTCGGGGTCGGCTGCCTGGTGGATTCGTGCCGCACGTGCCCGGAGTGCCGCTCGGGCCTCGAGCAATTCTGCTCCGGAATGGTCATGACCTACGGGAGCATGGACAAGCATCTCGGCGCGCCGACGCTCGGCGGTTACGCCCAGAGCATCGTGGTGACGGAGGACTTCGTGTTGCGCATGCCGTCGAACTTGAATCTCGCGGCCTCCGCACCGCTGCTCTGCGCGGGCATCACCACCTATTCGCCCCTGCGCCGCTGGAAAGTCGGCCCCGGCCAGAAGGTCGGCATCGTCGGACTCGGAGGACTCGGGCACATGGGCGTGAAATTCGCGCGCGCCTTCGGGGCCCACGTCGTCCTGTTCACCACTTCGCCCGGAAAGATCGAGGACGGCAAACGCCTCGGTGCGCATGAGGTCGTGGTCTCCAAGGACCCAGCCGCCATGGCGGCGCAGGCCGGCAGCTTTGACTTCATCCTCGATGCGGTCTCGGCCACCCACGACATCAACGCGTACATGGCCCTGCTCAAGCGCGACGGCACGCTGGTGCTGGTCGGCGCGCCCGAGAAGCCTATCCCCGTCGCCTCATTCTCCCTGATCATGGGGCGCAAGGCCATCTCCGGCTCCCTGATCGGCGGCCTGCCCGAGACGCAGGAGATGCTGGATTTCTGCGGCGCCCACAACATCACGAGCGACGTCGAGATGATCCGCATGGACCAGGTCAACACCGCCTACGAGCGCATGCTCCGCAGCGACGTGAAGTACCGCTTCGTGATCGACATGGCCTCGCTCCGCTAGGCGCGTCACCACTCCCTCAATACAGCAGCGCCGGCCGTCCCGGCGCTGTCCGCCCTCCGGATCACAGGCTGCCCACCGTGCCGCCTGCGAACAGCTGCGGGAAGATCAGATGAGGCTCCGCCGGCAGGCTCCCCTGGTTGGCGAGTTGCAGCATCAGCCGCGTGAGCCTGTGGTTGAACACGTCGCCCCGCAGGCTGTAGTGCGCGATCGGCGGGATCACCTGGGTGAAGAGGTTGTCGTGGTCGCGCGCAATGAGGGAAACGCGACCCGGCACTGAGATGCCGTGCGTCAGGAGGTAGAGCACCACGATCATCACGTGCTGCGGCTTTGCGACCAGGAGCGCCGTGGGCGCGCGATTGGAGTTGAAGAGCGCATCGAGGCGCATGCCCAGGTTCCGCGCGGTGCCGTCGTGGCGCACGACGATCGCCTCGATTTCCGAAGGGCGCGCCCACTGTTCCGCCGCCTCGAGAAACCCACGCTCGCTCGCGAGATCACCCGCGAGCCCCGAATTGGGCACGACCAGAGCGATACGGCGGTGTCCCTTGCGCAGGAAGGTGCCCGCCGCGTGCCGGCAGACGGACCGCATGTCGAGGTCCAGCGAGGGGAGATTCACTCCGGCGTGACACGACCCAAGCACGAGTGCGGGCAGCGAACGCTCCGCAAACCACTGCTGGATCTCCTTTCCGACCGAGATCAGGACGCAGGACGACACCTTGTTCTCCCGGATGAAGGCCCCCAGCTTGCGCAGCTGGGCCTGGCTGCTGCGCGGCGGGCAGACGTAGATTTCCGAGGCGACGTTGTTCTCGGCCAGGTGGGTTCTCATCTCGCTGATGCCCTGGTACGACGCGGAGGCGAGCAGCGACAGCGGCTCGTGGGTCACGATCGCCACCAGACGGCGTTTCGACGAACCGGCCGATTTTGGCTGGGGCACGATGTCCGTGCTTCGTCCGTGGCGCACGACTACGAGGCCTTCCTTCGCCAGTTGCCGCACCGCCGCGCGCACCGTTGGCCGGCTGACCTGGAACATGCCGCAGAGCCGTCGCTCGCTAGGGAGATGGTCGGTCCACAACCCTTCCTCGATCGCGTTGCGGATCGCCTCCACCGTCTGCAATGAGAGTGAAACCCGCTTGGGGATGCTGAATGCTTCCTGCAAACTGTTCATGTCTGTTTACCAGTAGTTCGGGCTAGTTCTGAGCACGGTCTGCGATAGTTCTGTACGGGTCAAACCCTCGCCATCTTGAAAATCTGGTCGGCACTTCCAACTCCACTGACCAACGACCTCGTCGTCGACGAGCCGTCGCTGGAAAGAATGATCGAAGCCTCGATCGCCGACCAGGTGACCGGGATCTTTCTCGCGGGCACCTGCGGCGAGGGACCCTGGCTGCCGAATACGGAGCGCACGCGCCTCG
>JAJXYI010000443.1 GCA_021780625.1 bacterium
CAACAAGGAGAAGAAGGTGCTCCGCACCACCGTCGGCCGCGTGATCTTCAGCCAGATCTGGCCCGCCGACCTCGGTTTCGTGAACTTCCCCGTGCCGAAGTCGAAGCTCGGTGACCTGATTCTCAACACCTACAAGGTCTCCGGCCACTCCGTCACGATCGAGACCCTCGACCGCCTCAAGGAACTGGGCTTCCAGACCGCCTTCCAGGCCGGCATCTCGATCGGTATCGACGACATGATCATCCCCGACACGAAGAAGGACATCGTTCGCGATGCCCGTTCGAAGATCGCTGAGGTCGAGTCGCAATTCCACAAGGGCGTCATCACCGACGGCGAACGCTACAACAAGGTCGTCGACATCTGGACCAGCGCCACCGATCGCATCGCCAAGGAAGTGTTCGGCAAGCTCGAGACGAACGAGGGCCGCAACGAGATCAACCCGGTGTACATCATGATGGACTCCGGCGCCCGCGGTAACAAACAGCAGGTTCGCCAGCTGTGCGGCGCCCGCGGCCTCATGGCCAAGCCCTCCGGCGAAATCATCGAGCGCCCCATCCTGTCCTCGTTCCGCGAGGGCCTCACGGTGCTCGAGTACTTCATCTCGACCCACGGCGCCCGCAAGGGTCTGGCCGACACCGCGCTGAAGACCGCCGACGCCGGCTACATGACCCGCAAACTCTGCGACGTGGCCATGGACGTGGTCATCACCGAAGAGGACAGCGGCGGCCGCGACGGCATCTGGAAGAAGCCGATCTTCGAGGGCGACGACGAAATCGTCGGCCTCAAGGAGCGCATCATCGGCCGCTTCTCGAGCGACGATGTCGTGAATCCGCTCTCCCCGACCGAGATCCTGGTTCACGCCGGCGAGCTCATCACCGAGGAGATCGGCCAGAAGATCGACGACGTCGGCATCGAGCGCGTGAAGATCATGTCTCCGCTCACCTGCACGAGCCCGCATGGCATCGACGCGAAGTCGTACGGCATCAACCCGGCCACTAACCGGGTTGCCAAGATCGGCGACGCGGTCGGCATCATCGCCGCCCAGTCGATCGGCGAGCCCGGCACTCAGCTCACCATGCGTACGTTCCACATCGGTGGCGTCGCGTCCGGCGGATTCAAGAATCCTGAAATCAAGGTCCGCTCCGACGGCACCGTCCGCTACAAGGGACTGCGCCTCGTGCAGACCGAGGAAGGGTACAACATCGTCCTCAACAAGACCGGCACGATTCAGATCGTCGACGACGAGGGTCGCGAGCTCGAGACGTACAACATCGTCATCGGCTCCTTCCTGCACGTGAACGACGGCGTCCGGATCAAGAAGGGCGAAGTCCTCGCCCAATGGGATCCGTACAACGTGCCCGTGCTCTCCGAAAAGGGCGGCACGCTGGCCTTCAAGGACACCATCCCCGGAGTCACCGTGAAGCGCGAGCTCGACGAGGCGACCGGCCGCATCGCGACCGTCGTCATCGAGCACAAGGAGGATCTCAATCCCCAGATCGAAGTTCGCGACTCCGCGGGCAAGCCGCTGGCTGCGTACTCGATTCCGGTGGGCGCCCAGATCGTCGTGAGCGAGGGTGACATCATCACCCCCGGCGCGCTGCTCGCCAAGACGCCCCGCCAGGCCTCGAAGACCAAGGACATCACGGGCGGTCTGCCGCGCGTGGCCGAGCTCTTCGAAGCCCGCCGTCCGAAGGACGCGGCCGAGATGGCCCGCATCGACGGTGTCGTCTCGTTCGAGGGCACCGTCCGCGGCAAGCGCAAGCTCGTCGTCCGCAACGAGGAGACCGGCCAGGAGGAGGAGCACCTCATCCCGACCGGCAAGCACATCATCGTTCAGCCCGGCGACGTGGTCCACAAGGGCCAGCACCTCACCGAAGGTGCCGCCGACCCGCACGAGATCCTCGAGATCCTCGGACCCGCGGCGCTGTACGACTTCCTCATCTCGCAGGTGCAGGAGGTGTACCGTCTGCAGGGCGTGACGATCAACGACAAGCACATCGAGATCATCATCCGCCAGATGCTCCGCAAGGTTCGCATCACCGATCCGGGTGACAGCGAGCACTTCTGGGGCGAGCAGGTGGACCGCTCGACCTTCCTCATCGCCAACAAGCGCATCGAGGAAGCGGGTGGCAAGCCGGCCGAGGCGGAGCCCATCCTCCTGGGCATCACCAAGGCCTCGCTCGAGACCGAGAGCTTCATCTCGGCCGCCTCCTTCCAGGAGACGACCCGGGTGCTCACCGATGCCTCGACGCTGGGCAAGGTCGACCTGCTCAAGGGCTTCAAGGAAAACGTAATCATGGGTCACCTGATCCCGGCGGGCACCGGCCTGCCGTCCTACAAGAAGCTCAAGATCTCGCTTCCGCTGGGCGGAGAGATCGTCGACGAGCCGGTCTCGGTTGCTCCCGAGGTCAGCGCGAGCTGATCCGCTGCACGCCTTTCGATTTCAGGGCGCGGTTCCGAAAGGACCGCGCCCTTTTTGTATCCCGACACCATCGTTGAAGCAGCGAGCGGCTTGGAGATTGGCCGTACCGCTGGAAGCTTCTGAACCGACTAAATGACGTGGTTGGTACCACAGAGACACCCACCTGCGCCAAGGCTAAGGCGGACGAGGCGCGAGCGCGGAGAAATGCAGGTGGGCGGAAATTTCGTATCGAATCTCTTTCACCTCCGGGGTGAGCGACGATTCCGCCCCTTGCTTGGATTTCAGGTTCGGTGATCTCTGTGGTTCAAGTGTGGTTTTCGGGCAGAAATTTGTCTCGGTTCGCGGCCCTTTCTCTTCTTGTCATGGGGAGAGCTCTTCGCGCTGGGACTTTGGATTTGGAAATCCGTCTGCAAGAGATCAAGTGACGTGGGATGTGCAAAAATTGTCCTGAGAATGCAGAGACCTCCTCACTTCTTGCAATCGAACGGGATAGGTGACGAACCCTCCGCGTTGACGATTTTTTTACTTTTGGCTTCACCCCTGGGTTTTGCGTGATCATAACGAAAACGGTTATGATAAGCATCATGTATGACATACATAAGCTTGTCTTGGGGCTCGGTCACTCTCCCCACGGGTCCCGCCCAAACGGTTAGATTAAACTCACTATGTTCTCTCGTCCTCCTATCCCATTCCGCGGGCTTGGCCTGCGCCTGATGCCCCAGGCGTTTGCCGTGCTCGGCGTTTCGTTTCTGGCCGCGTTTGTATTTCCGAGTCGTTCGTGTGCCCAGGCGAGCTCACCGCAGACCTACTTCACGGATTCGCTCACAGGTCCTACGAGTCCGAATCTTGCTCCAATTCCAAGCGCCAAGTATGGCTACACCGCCTCGGGCCTGGAACGCACGCAGAGCGACAACGCCACGGACCGACCGATGGTGACGACCGCACTGGACACCTATCTTGCCCAGACCAATTTCGTGGCCGAGGTCACCGTCACGCTACCGTCCTCTGACCTGCTTTTCTTTGGCTTGGGCCAGGGCAATTCCGACCCAGGCTACGACAACGAGCCTTCGAACGCCTTCTACTTCCGGGTTCACAATAATTTCCAGGGATACTCCGGGATCCAGGCGGACGTGAGGACCACCAGCGCCGACCCGAGCAGCGGTTACCAGGCAGTCAACCAGATCGGCACCTATTCCAGCGGCTCCACGATCACGCTGCGCATCGAGCGCCTCGGCGACACGCTCACGATGTCGATCGTTGGCGGCGGAAGCGTCACCTACAGCCTGTCCGCGTATCCATCGCTTGGACTCACGAACACGAACACGCTCCTCTTTTTCGGAAATACCAACGTTGGTTCGGTGTTCTCGAACCTTAAGATCTATCCGGTGCCTCTGCCGGTGGTGACGAGCGACACGGTGAGCGGCGGCTACGGCACGCCGTTCAGCTACACGATCTCGGCCACCAACTCCCCGACCAGTTATGCCGCCACCGGTCTGCCGTCCGGCCTGGCCCTTTCCGGCAATACGATCTCGGGCACCCTGCCCAGCGGCATAGGGCCGATCACGATCGGCCTTTCGGCGACGAACGAGTGGGGCTCCGGCACGGGCACGCTCACCATCAACGTGGTCGATACCACGCCACCTGTGATCACCGCGCCGGGAACCGTGACGGCTGAAGCGACCAGCGCGGCGGGTGCGGTCGTCACCTTCACCGCGACGGCCACTGATGCGATCAGCGGCACGGTGCCCGTCGTCGCGACGCCGCCCTCAGGCAGCACCTTCCCGCTCGGCATCTCTTCGGTCTCGCTGTCCGCGACCGATGCCGCAGGGAACACGGCCACGCAGACCATGCTCGTGAATGTCGAGGATACCACGCCTCCCACGCTGGTGGTTCCGGCGAACATCAAAGCGGAGGCCACCAGCGCCGCGGGCGCCGTGGTCACCTTCTCCGCCACGGCCACGGATCTCGTGACCTCGTCTCCGACGATCGCCTACAGCGTCGCTCCAGGGTCCACGTTCCCGCTCGGTGTGACGACGGTGAACGTCACGGCGACCGATGGCGCGGGTAATGTAGCCAAGGGCTCGTTCACGGTCACCGTGGTCGACACGACACCGCCGACCGTGACCGCGAGCCTCACGCCCGTGCGTGCGGGCGGCGACGACGAGTCGGCCCAGCTTTTCAAGGTGGCGTTCTCCGCCACGGACCTGTTCGGCATCAAGGGCACGCCGCAGGCGAACCTGAACGGCGTCCCCGTGACCAACGGCCAGCTGGTGCGGCTGCAGCTCACCCGGTCCGGCGCGCAGCGCGTGGACAGCGACGACCGCGTGCTCCACATCCGTGCGACCTCCTTCACCCTCACGGTGACCGCGACCGATACGAACGGCAATGTCGGCACCGCGACCGTGGTGCCGGTGTTCGTCAAGCACGGCAAGGACAGGGAGTCGAAAGATGGCGACAAATCGGGTCGCGACGGCGAAGGGAAGGATCGGGGCAAGGACGGTCACGACGGCAAGGGTTCGTAACGTCAGTCTGAATACCCGAAAATTTCCAGGGGCCCGCCTGCGTGCGGGCCCCTTTTTTTGTGTGACCGGGCCACGGAACCCCGATTGGCCCAGGGGTTCGCCATTGAACCCAAATTCGGCGAGTGAAGGAAACTGAAGGCAAGGAAGCGAACGAAGACCAGGCAGCTTGCCACCGAATTGTGAGCGTTGATTCGTTCACCTTTTGGGTGAGTCGATTTCGGCTCGGTGATTCCGGACAATCGATTGGCTCGGTGTTCCTTTTTGGGCTTCTTTCCCTTCGGTTCGCTGCGTTTCTCAAGTCGAAGGGAATGCGCCTCGTGTTGGCCGATTCAGGGCGCGTGGACGTGGCGGAGTTTGTCTGGGTTCCGGACGAGGTAGAGGGTCGTTATCGCGCCGTCGCGCAGGTCGAAGGCAAGGGTCTGCGTGATGCCGAAGGGATCGCGCATCACGAGGCCGGGCAGGCCGTTGATGCGGGCGGTGGCGGCGGTGCGCGCCGGTCCATATTTGCGTGCCAGGGACACGAAGAGGCGGGCGATCCGGTCGGGTCCGACGATGTCGCGGCGGGCGGCGCGGACCCTGCCGCCGCTATCCGTGTGGAGGACGGCGTCGGCGGCGAGCAGCTGCGTGAGGGCCGCCGTGTCGCCTGCGTGGACCGCGAGGAGGAAGGCCTGCGCGACGCGTTCCGCCTGGGCGGGGGTCACGGCAAAGCGGGGCCTGTTGGCGCGCAGGTGGTGCCGTGCGCGGGCCGCGAGCTGTCGGCAGGCGGCCGGATTGTGGCCGAGGGTGGCGGCGATTTCCTCGAACGACTGGCCAAAGGCGTCATGAAGCACGAACGCCGCCCGTTCGAGAGGCGACAGCCGTTCCAGCGCGAGCATGAGCGCGTACGAAACGTCGTCGGCACGCGTTTGCTCGTCGGAGGGGCTCGGGGCGACCGCTTCCACGATCGGCTCCGGAAGCCAGGTGCCGACGTACTGCTCCCTGCGAACGCGCGCGGATTTGAGGTGATCCAGGCACAGGCGGGCCGTGATGCGCGTCAGGTAGGCGCGGGTGTCTCTGACCTCACCGGGCGCCGCTGTGCGCCAACGCAGGTAGGTTTCCTGGACGATGTCCTCCGCATCGGTCACCGACGACAGGAAGCGGTAGGCCACCGCCTGCAAATGCCGGCGGTGAGCCTCAAACGAGTCGTCAGTCGGTGTGGCTGCGGCTCCGATGTCGTGGCGGTCGATCATTTCGCGGTCGAGGGCTGCACAGGGTGCACCGCCCGGAATGCGATTGCGAATCGGTTCCAGGTATTGATCACCCCGATCGAGAGCGTGAGGCTCACGAGTTCAGCCTCTGTGAACTGGCTCCTGGCCTGCTCGTAGACGTCGTCGGGCACGTGGCTGTCGGCGACGAGCGTCACGGCTTCGGTCCAGGCGAGCGCGGCGCGTTCGCGATCCGTGTAGAGCGGTGACTCGCGCCAGGCAGGGAGAAGGTAGAGCCTCGCCTCGGTTTCACCGGCTGCGCGGGCTTCCCGGGTGTGCATCTCAAGGCAGTAGGCGCAGCCGTTGAGCTGGGAGGCACGTGTCTTCACGAGCTCCAGGAGGCTGTGCTCGAGGCCGCTCTTGCTCGAGAAGTTCGAGAGCGCGAGCTGGGCCTGGATCACGTCGGGTGCGGCCTTGTAGTAGTCGAATCGTGGTTTCATGGATGGGACGCCGATGAGCGGCGCACATCCAAGGACGAGGTGGCGGCGCGGCGTGTGACATGCGCCGGCCGCCCTCGGGGCGAATTCAGGCCAGGGACTTGAAGTAAATGGCGTTTTTGGAGGGCGTTCCGTCGGGGTCGACAGCGTAGCCAGGGATTCCGCCCGCGTAGTGGTATCCGAGGGCCTCGTACAGCGGCTGGGCCCCGCTGGGACCCTCGCTCGTGTCGAGGAAGAGCAGGGTGAGGCCTCGCGCAAGCGCCTTGCGTTCGGTCTCCGCCATGAGCGCAGTGGCGATCCCGCGGCGACGGTATTCGGGGAAAACGAGCAGCTTCATGACTTCGGCGCGATGCCTCCCGTTGGGAAAGGTGGCCGGAGCGATCTGGACGCAGCCGAGCAGCGGAGCCCCGGCCGCCTCGCGCGCCACGAGCAGCAGCCGGCGTCCCGCCTCGGCCTCGGGAAGCGTCTTGGACCAGTAACCGCGGGCCTCGCTCGGCGTGATGGCCTCCAGGAAACCGATGGAAGCCCCGCCGCGGACGCAGGCGACGAGGAGGGCGTCCAAGGCAGCCAGGTCCGCGGCGCTGACAGGGAAGGCAAGCGGTTCGATGGAGAAGGGCATCGCGTGAGTATGCCCGATGTCGCTTGTCACGTCCAATACCGGCTAGCTACTCTTTCGATCACTCTTGGTGATCGCATGGAACTTCGCCACCTGCGCTATTTCGCGGCCGCCGCCGAACTCGAGCACTTCGGCCGGGCGGCGGAGCGCCTGAACATCGTCCAGCCCGCGCTCAGCAAGCAGATCCGTGAGCTCGAGGAGGAAGTGGGCGTCGCGCTGTTCGAACGGCTGCCCCGAGGCGTGAGGCTGACGCCCGCGGGCCGTGCATTCGCGGACGAGGTGGGCGCGCTGCTGGCGCGAGTGACGGCGGCGACGGAGCGGGCGCGGCAGGTTGCATCCGGGCGGGTGGGGCAGTTGTGCATCGGCTTTGTGGATACCGCCATCTATCCCCCTCCGGTGCCGCGGATGATCGACCGGTTCCGGCGGGCTTGTCCGGAAGTTCGCGTCGAACTGGTGCAGCAGACCTCGCTGCAGCAGGGGGAGATGCTTCGACGCGGCGAGCTGGACCTGTCGTTTGCGTATCATGCGCCCGAGGGAGTCGCCGGCCTTGAGAAGCACCTCGTCCTCTCCGAGCGCGTCGTGCTCGCCGCTCCCTCTTCGCATCGGGTGGCGGGGCTAAAGAGCGTGCGTCTGGCGGAGCTGAAGGATGAGTCGTTCGTGTGGATTCCCAGGGATCTGAGTCCTCCCTACCATGATCTCGTCTTTGCAGCGTGCCGGAAGGCGGGTTTTGCTCCGAAGGTCGTGCAGGAGGGGCGCTCGGACGGTGCGCTGCTTGGACTGGTCGCTGGCGGAGCAGGGCTCTCGTTCTGCCTGGCGTCGACGCGCCACCGCTGTCCGAAGGCGGTCGTGCTGCTCCCGATCGCCGACCGGATGCCTGTGATCTGGCTCCAGGCTCTGTGGCTCCGCGACAACGACAATCCCGCCCTGCCCCGGTTTCTCGCGGCGGCGGGACTGGCGGCTGCGGCGAAAAACACGAAAATGAAGCCGGAGCGCGCTCGGACGAAGTGATGCGGGCGCACGGCGCTTCCCTCCGGTGTGAAAAAAAGCCCCCGGCGAACCGGGGGCTTTTCAAACGCCAAACCAAAGACGGATCAGACGACCTCGTTGTGGGCCTTGATGTAGGCGATCACCTCGTCGACCTGGCAGAACGCGACGGCCGTGTAGGTGTCGGCGGCTCCGTAATAGATCGTGATGCGACCGGTGGCGGCATCGTAGAGGTTCTGGCAGGGGAAGCAGACGTTGGGCACGAAGCCCGTGGTCTCGTAGGGCTTCTCGGCGGTGAGGAGGTAGTCGCCACAGCGATACTTCACCTTGCTCGGATCATCGATGTCGAGGATTGCGGCGCCGTAGCTGTACACGAAGCCGTTGCAGGTGTTGGACACGCCGTGGTAGAAGAGCAGCCATCCCTCGGTGGTCTCGATCGGGACGGGCCCCGCGCCGATCTTGGTGCCCTGCCACCAGCCCTTGCCGCCCCGGCCCATGACGTGGCGGTGTTTGCCCCAATAGATCATGTCGGGGCTCTCGCTCACGAAGATGTCGCCAAACGGCGTGTGGGCGCTGTCGCTGGGACGGCTGAGCAGGAAGTAGTTGCCCTTGATCCTGCGGGGGAAGAGCACGCCGTTGCGGTTGAAGGGCATCAGCGGGTTGGGCATGCGGATCCAGGTCTTGAAATCCTGCGTCCGGCCAAGGCCGATGGAGGCGCCCTTCATGTCGTCGCACCAGGTCACGTAGTACCAGTCGTCGATCTTGAGCAGGCGGGGATCGTAGGCGTAGCTGACGGGGTTGGGCTTCCCGTTCTCGTCGACCCAGGGGATGACCTGGTCGTGGATCTCGAAATTGAAACCGTCCTTGCTGGTGCCGAAGTGAAGGTTGGCCCGGCCGTTGCGGTGATCGGCCCGGAAGACGCCGACGAAGCCCTCCTTATACGGCAGCACGGCGCTGTTGTAGACACGGGCGGTCGACGGGGTCGGATTCCAGCCGATGACCGGGTTCTTGCTGTAACGCCACAGGACGTCCTTGCATCCTGCGGGACGGTCTTCCCAGGGCAGGTTTGGGAGGGGGGAGCCAATGATGGTCTTGCTCATGATGAAATTACGTTAAATGCCGCCCTTGGGGGCGGACGGGGAGGAGACGGTCCAGGGGGACGCCTCGCGGGGATGCCCAGTAGCACCGATGCCCGCCAGCCTGTCGAGAGCGAGTCGCCTCATGGCATTGATAAATCTTGTTCGGTTATTGAGGGTTTGCGCACAAGTCCCGCTTTGATGAGAGGGTCGATGCGGAAGGTTCAATACCCCCGAGCACGTCGCTGGGGCCTGTGAATAACTTGTGTAAGCCATTGGCTTGCATTTCCTAATCGGGATCGTTCACGCTGGCCAGGATGTTGCTCGACGCCGTCACCCTCAACGCGGTCAACACGCTGCTCGCACTCGTGCTGGGCGCGCTGGCGTTGTGGCACTGGCGGACCGAGGGACACCGAGCGGCGGTGCTGTACTGGGCGCTGGGAGCGGGAGCGCTCGCGCTGGGTGACTTCAGTTTTCTGATACGGACCTGGCTGGCGTACGATGCCACTTCGGTTGCGGCAGCGGCGTGCGTGAGTGCGGGGCTGCTGCTGGTGCTTCGTGGCGTGTCGGACTTTGCTGGGGCGGGAATTCGGACGCCGCGGCTGGTCGTGATGCTTGCGGTGCACGTGGTGGTGACGGCCTGCCTGCTCGGCGTCGGTGCGCCGGCGGCGCTTCGCATGGCGGTGAATTCCGCGGTGTGGGGCGCCCTCTCACTCGTGGCGTGCCGAATCCTGTGGAATGCTGGCCCCGAGTCGGTCCAGCGATTTGCGCTGCCGGCGGGCGTCCTGGCGGTCCACGCCCTCTTCCAGGGAGCGCGCATCCTCGTGCTGGCCGCGGCCGGGACCGGCGTGGTGGCTGTCGGGATGCCATGGATACAGAGCATTTCGCTTGCCGAGGCCGCGCTGTTTACGGCGGTGCTGTTCCCGGCGCTGCTGGCCGCGGACCTTCGCCTGCGGAACCGCGCGCTGACGGCGGCGATCGAGGAAGTGAAGACGCTGTCCGGGCTCCTGGCGATCTGCTCGGGGTGCAAGAAGATCCGCGAAGAGACAGGACACTGGACGCGCATCGAGAGCTACCTCAGCGAGCACACTTCGGCGCGCTTCAGCCACGGGATCTGCCCGGACTGCGCCCGCGAGCTGTATCCGGAATTGCACCGCACCGCGACGCGGCCTCTGCACCGCGCCGTGGCGGTGAAAGACCCCGGGCGGGACGGTCCGTCGGGTTGAGCGACCCTCAGGCGGCCTCGGACTTTCGGCTGGGGACGTGGACCACCTGCATGCCGGCGGCGAGGGCGCCCTTGATTCCGGGTTCGGCATCCTCGAATACCAGGCAGCGTTCCGGGGGCACGCCCATGAGCTTCGCGGCGAGCAGGAACATGTCGGGCGCAGGCTTGCCGTGGACGACGTCGTCGGCCGTCACGACCACCTTGAACAGGTCGCCAAGTCCGGCGAGTTCGAGCGAGCGGAGCACCACGGGGCGGGGACCGCCGGAGGCCACGCTGACGGGATGCGTCTTCGCGACGCGGCGGGCAAAAGCGACCACGGGTTCGATGCGTTCCACCTCCGGCAGCATTTCGACGAAGAGGGCCTCCTTCAGGTGGAACACGTCCTCGGGGTCGATCTTCAGGCCGTAGTGATTGGCAATGAGTTCGGCGACGCGGCGCGTGGGCACGCCTCCCAGCGAATAAAACAGGTCCTCGCTCAGCGTCTCGTTCAATCCGCGCTGGCGCATCGCGGCGTCCCAAGCGCGGTAGTGCACGGGCATTGAATCGATGAGCGTGCCGTCGCAGTCGAAGATGTAGCCGGCAAAATCGGAGGTGGGCAGCGTCAGTTGCATGAAAGGTGCGAGCATCAGGGCGGGCCCGGGTCCGGGTCAAGTGACGAGCAGGGGCAATGCTACGGAGCACACAGGCTGGGACTTGGCCGAGCCGGCTGCGAAGGTCATCTCGGATGCTCGCGTTGCAAATCGAAGCGTGCGTCGGACAACGTGTTGCATCGTGAGGCGATGAGGCCATCCGCTTCCCGCCGCACGATTGGTTGACCTGAGCGTCCGCACGCCGGCGAACTTCGGGACCGACCCTGGGTCTTTGCGCGAACAATTCTTCCTGTTGTTTCCCCCGAAAACCGCTGTACTGTTTCGGATCCATCATGCCGGTCGTTAAGAATTCCCTGTTCTCCCTTCTGCTCCTTGGTCTGGTCTGCCCGACCGTGCGCGCGGCTGACCCGGCTCCGGCAGCGCCGCCCTCGGTCGCTGCGCCGGCCGACGAGGTGGCCAGCCTGAAGGCGCAGCGCGACCAACTGCTTCAGAGCCTGAACGCCGCGACCTCCGAGCTGGCAAAGGTCCGCGCTTCGGAGGCGGTCGCCGCCCAGGCGAAATCCGCGGCGCCGGACACCTCCGCGCTGCAGGCCCAGATCACGTCCCTGACCGCCGACCGAGATCTGTTGAAAAAGCAGCTGGCCGAGGCTCAGGATCAGATCCGCCAGGACGGGCAGCTCAGGGACAAGGAGGCGCGTGCGGAGCACGACGTCGACCTGTTGCGCGCGCAAAATCAGGCGCTGATGGCCAAGATGGATGCCCTTCAGTCCTCCGCGAAGACCTCGTCAGACGCGGAGGCGAAACTGACCGCGCTTCAGGACGAGAACCGCTCGCTCAAGGAGCAGGTGGCCGCGGCCGCCGCAAAGCCGGCGCCCGCGCCCGGCGAATCGGTGGACGACCTGAAAGCAAAGCTCGCCGACACCCAGGACAAACTGGATACGGCGCTGCGCAGCTACACGCTGCTCCAGCAGGATCTCGACACTGCCAAGAGCAGCGCGTCGAAGGCGGCGGCTGATGCCGATGCCAAGATGGCCACGCTGCAGACCGAGAATCTCTCGCTCAAGGACCAGCTCACCGCCGCGGTGGCGGCCAAGCACGACCAGGATACGGCGCTTGCTGCGGCGCAGCAGCAGGTGACCGACATGCGTGCGAAGGCCATCACGCAGGGCATGGAGGCGACCGCGCTGCGCGACCAGCTTCGGCAGACACAGCAGCAGCTTGCGATTTTCGCAAATGAGAATGCGCAGCTGAAGACCAAGCTAGCGGTGGCGCTTCCGCCCCCGGCTTCGCCGTACGCGAGCCCGGAACGTCCCGGCACGGCGGCGGCCCAGGCGGCCATCACGCTTCCGCCTGCGTTGTCGACACCGGCGCCGACGCCGGTCCAGCCCGCGGCGGCCCCGGCGGGCCGCCAGCATATCGTCGGGCCCGGGGACACGCTCTCGAAAATTTCGCAGCAGTACTACGGCACGCCCAACCAGTGGCGTCGGATCTACGAGGCCAATCGCGACATCCTCGGCAGTCCGAACAGCCTGCCCATGGGAGCCTCGCTGCGTATTCCGTGATGCGGCGCCGAGGCCTGTCCGAATCGATTTCGTCGCGATGCGTCGCGCGGCTCCGCTTCCCGGCGGGGCTGCTCCTGGCGCCGCTACTTCTGCTCAGCGGATGCGCGTACGTGCATTTCGGGCGTATTCCGCCCACGAACGACGCGCTCGAGCAGCAGAATTTCGACCTGCGCATGGACAAGGACATCCTCAAGCAGGAGCTCGCGATAGCACGCAAGGAAGGCGATGCGTTGCGATCGACGTTGGATGCCAGCGCGAACGGCGCGGACGTGGCCACGCTCACGAAGCGCCTCGCGGAGGCTGCGCGCGACATCGGCGCCATGCGCGTGAAGGTCGAGCGGGCGTCCTCGGGTGGAAACATCCGGGTTGCCCAGGGCGGCGCGGAGATTGCCCTGCTGAGGCGTCAGCTCGATGTCGCGCAGGAAGGGGCGGCCTCTGCTCAGCGTGACGCGGAGGCGTTGCGCGCCGAGAATCGCGACCTGCGGCGCCAGCTGGACGCGCAAAAGGACCAAAACCGAGCCTTGGCGGCGCAGGTGCAGGGACTGAGCACGGACAGTGCGCGACTTCGGGCGGCGATAGCGGACCTTAATTCGGAGCTGCTTGCACAGAAGCAGGCGCGAAACCAGGCCGAGCAGGCCGCGGCCGCGGCGCGCGACCAACTGCACACGGTGCTGGCGGCGGCGCAGGCAAATGCGGCGCCCGTGCAGCCGGCGACCTCGTTTGGCAACCTGCGCGAGGGTATGGTAAGCGGAGCGGCGGCGATGGATGGCTCATCGAAAGCGGTTGTGACCGTTGCGCCGGACGGATCGGCCTCGGTGATGCTGCGCGCGCATGCACCCGACCGGAGCACCCCTGCCTCGGGATCGCGCACTTACGTGGTGCAGTCCGGGGATACCCTCGAGAGCATTGCCAAGAAATTCTACGGCACGACGGAACGCTGGAATTGGATTTATGCGGCGAACAACGCGCTGCTGCGCGACAACCGCCCGCTGCGTCCCGGCATGCAGCTGGTGATCCCTGACTCCCCCGAGGCGCCTTGAGGGGCCTTTGAATCAAAGCGCGACCATGCCGCGACCAAAGGCCGAAGCCATTGATGTCTAGAAACCGCAATTGAACCACGGAGACACAGAGATATCCACCTTCGCCAAGGCTACGGCGGACAGGCAGAGGCTGAAATCCAAGCAAGGGGCGGAATCAGCGCCCACCTCGGAGGTGAAAGAGATTCCATACAAAAATCCCTCCCAACTGCATTTCTCCGTGTTCTCTGTGGTTCAAATCCAACTGCGTAATTTAGGATGATAGAAGCGAGCAGCGAGAAGCGGGGATCGAGAAGTGAATTTGCGGCGATCGGAAGGCAGCTGCCGAGCCTTGCGGAGCTTCGGCCCCGCACTCGACGGGCGGACTCTACCGCCCGCAGGGAGGTTTCGGATTCCGAAACCATCCCCAACTGACTTCTGTCTTCTGACCTCTGTCCCTTACTGCGTGTCGGCGTCGTAGACTTCGAGCAGGTCGACGCCGGTGTCGCCGGAGGCACCGGAGACCTGGGCGGTGTAGAGGCCGGGAGGGAGGGTGACGAGGAGGGCGGAGTCGGCAGAGCCGTCTGCCCACGTGTACGCGCCGAGGCGGGAGCCGGCGGCCAAGATCGCGGCTGCATCGGTGGCGTTGCTGCTCCAGCCCTGGTTTTTGCGGATCGCGATCGAATTGTGATCGTAGAGCACGAGCACGGGGTCGGGAAGGTAATCGCTGATTCCCTGCTTCGCGAGCGCGGGACCGCCGGCGCGGATGAGCACGGTCTTGGGCTTGGTGCCGCTGATGACGAATCCGGCGACCTGCACGTTGGTGTCCGTGCCCACCTTGCTCCGCAGCGAAATGTCCACGAGCCGGGGGGCCGTCGAGGGGGTGTCGCCGTCGTAAACCTCGACCAGCGAGGTGCCGGTGTCGCCGGAGGCGCCGGAGACCTGGGCGGTATAGAGTCCGGGGGCAAGGGTGACGAGGAGGGCGGAGTCGGCGGAGCCGTCGGGCCAGGCGAAGTCGTGGAGCGCGGCGGCTTCCGTCTTGATGGCAGCGGCGTTGGTGTTGTTACCCCAGCCCGTGTTCTGGTCGATCATCTGGGCTGTTCCATTCGTGATCTTGAAGAGCTGGAGCTCGGGGTCGGGCAGGAAGGTGCTCACTCCCTGGGGCCCGAGCGCCGGGCCCGAGGCACGGACAAGCACGGTCTTGGGCGTGGTGCCGGAGATGACGAAGCCGGCCACGAGGACCTGGGTGCCCGTGCCGACGTACGAGCGGCCCGAGATTGCGATGAGCTGGGCGTTGTTGACCGCGTTGGAGGAGGCGGCGATGGTCACGGATGCTCCCGCGGAAACAGTGCCGCCGGTGCTGTTGGAGACGAAGCAGTCGTAGGTGCCGGAGTCCGAGGCCTGCGCATAGGGAAGCGCCAGGGTCGCCGTGTTTGCCGAGGGATATAGCGACGTGTCGAGGGCAACACCGTTGCGCCTCCATTGGTAGGTCAGGCCGGAGCCGGTGGCGGTCACGGACAGGGAGAGCGTGCTGCCGGCGGACAGCGACGCGGACTGCGGGTTGGTCGTTATCTTGGGGAGCAGGGCGAAGTCGATGTACCGGCCCGGGCGCGCGGCGGAGCACTGGTACATGGGCCACGGCGAGTTCGCGGCGGTCGCGCCGATGTCGAAGGCGTAGAGCTGCTGGTCGTTGCTTCCCACATACAGACGCGTGCCGTCGATCACCGGCGAGGAGCGCACCCAGCCGCCGGTGGCGTAGATGCGGTTGAGCGTGCCGTCGGGATTCACGGCGTAGACGTTGCCGTCGTAGTTGCCGATGTAGACGACGCCGTTCGCATCGATCGCCGGAGAGCTGGCGCGCGTCTCGTCGCCCATGCGATAGGTCCACTTCAGGGAGCCATCCGCCGAGTTCAGGGCGTAGAGTTTGTGGTCGTAGCACCCGAAATAGAGCGTGCCGTCCGGCGCGAGCGCGGGAGAAGAACTCACGCTGTCGCCCGCCGCGATGCTCCAGCGC
>JAJXYI010000540.1 GCA_021780625.1 bacterium
GTTCTACTTCAAGCTCGGCTCGGAGTTCATGCCGCCGCTCAACGAGGGGACGCTCCTGTACATGCCGAGCACGATCCAGCCCGGGGTCTCGGTGCAGCAGGCGCTCGACCTGTTGCAGACGCAGGACCGCGTCCTCAAGTCGTTTCCCGAGGTGGTGCGCGTGTTCGGCAAGGCGGGGCGCGCCGATACCGCCACCGACCCCGCGCCGTTCTCGATGATGGAGACCACGGTCGTCCTCAAGCCGGAGAGCGAGTGGGAGGCGAAGCCGCGCTGGTACTCGTCGTGGGCGCCGCGGTGGCTGAAGTCGGCGTTACGCCCGGTCTGGCCCGACCACATCTCGTGGCAGGAGCTGGTCGACAAGATGGACCGCGCGCTGCAGATCCCCGGCGTCTCCAACGCCTGGACGATGCCGATCAAGGCACGCATCGACATGCTCTCGACCGGCGTCCGCACCCCGATCGGCGTCAAGATCTTCGGCGCCAACCTCAAGGAGATCCAGCGCATCGGCGAGGAAATCGAAACGCTGCTGCGCACCGTCCCGGGAACGCGCAGCGTGTTCGCCGAACGCGTCACCGGCGGGTACTTCGTCGACATCGACCCCCGCCGGGAGCAGCTCGCCCGCTACGGCCTCACGATCGGACAGCTCCAGGACGTGATCATGTCCGCGATCGGCGGCGAGAACGTCACCACGACGATCGAGGGGCGTGAGCGCTTCCCGGTCAACGTCCGCTACCCGCGTGAGCTGCGCGACAACCTCGACAAGCTGCGCCGCGTCCTCGTCGCGACCCCGACAGGCGCCCAGGTCCCGCTCGAGCAGGTGGCCCGCGTCGAGCTGGTGCAGGGCCCGGCGATGATCCGGGACGAGAACGGCTTCCTCTCCGGGTACGTCTACGTCGACATCACGGGGAGCGACGTCGGCGGCTACGTCGAGCAGGCGAAGAAGCTGGTGCGCGAGCACGTCGCGCTGCAACCGGGGTATGTCCTGCAGTGGTCCGGTCAGTACGAGAACATGATCCGCGTGCGGGAACGCCTCAAGGTCGTCGTTCCGATCACCCTCGCGCTGATTTTCGTCCTGCTCTACGCGAACACCAGGTCCGCGTTCAAGGCGCTCGTCGTGATGCTCGCAGTGCCGTTCTCCGCCGTCGGAGCGATCTGGCTGTTCCACTTCCTGCACTACAACGTCTCGATCGCGGCCTGGGTCGGGATGATCGCCCTGCTCGGTCTCGACGCCGAGACCGGCGTCTTCATGCTCCTGTTCCTCGACCTCTCCTACGGCGAGTACCTGCGGCGCGGGCTGCTGCGCACCCCCGCCGACCTCGACGAGGCGATCGTCCACGGCGCGGTCAAGCGGGTGCGCCCGAAGATGATGACGGTGGCAGCGGCGTTCATGGGCCTGCTCCCCATCATGTGGTCGACCTCGGCGGGCGCCGACGTGATGAAACGGATCGCGGCGCCGATGATCGGCGGCCTCGTGACCTCGTTTCTGCTCGAGCTTCTCGTCTACCCCGCGATCTACAAGCTATGGAAGCGCCACACGGTGGTCCGGGAGGTGCCAGCGTGATCGGGCGGCCGCAGGTGGGCGGCGGCGTGAGTTGGGGCGAGTCTTGGAGCGGGGAGGCCGCCTCTCCTCCCACCTTCCGAGAGAGCACTCGCAGGCCACACCCCTCGTGGAGGGCATCCTCTCAGGCGGGTGGATGGTGATGAACGAGATAGCGATGAGCCCCACGGGCGGCGGTCGTCGAGATGCCACAAGCGACGCCTCGATTTGGCCGGTGCACCCTGAAGTTCACGCAGACAAGGCTGGACGCTGCGCGAGTGACCCTAACGTCGCCGGGGTGGGTGGTTCACGAGGAGCGACGCAGCCACGTCGTTACGGCCTTCGGACGGCTCTCTACGGTGTTCTCGGCCTGGTCTTCGGCTTGGCCGTGCTCCACCCGGTCTCGATGCTCATCTTTCGCTGGCTCGACCCGCGCCTTTCGGGCTCGATGACGACTCACTCCGAGTCGTTTCTGGCGCCGTTCGTGCACGCCTTTCGGCCGGACATGGCAGCGATGGGCCTCGTCTTTGGCCTGTTCAGCGCGGCGATCGCGGTGATCGACGGCATCTATCGCCTTGCCCTCGCCCAGCAGCGCGACCGTCTCGCCGCTCAGCTCCTCGTCAGCCGTCGCTATCGCAATCAGGTGCTGCACCAGGCGAGCCTCCTGCGGCGGCAGAACGAGCGCCTGTCGGCGATCGAGCAGGCCAACCGCCGGCATACGCGCTTCATGGTTCACGACTTCAAGGGTCACTTGCAGATCATCCTGGGCTTCTCCGAGTTGTTGCTCAGCAAGCTCAGGCCCGATGAGGAGCCCGCCACGACCGCTGCCCTCCGTCGCATCCGCCAGCAGGCCGACAAGATGTCCGGGGCGGTGATGGACCTGCTCGAGTTCTCGCGGCTCCGGGAGTCTCCGCAACTTGAGCTGCGGGCCGTCGAGGTCGAGCCACTCATTCGCGAGTCCGCCGCCGACGGCTGCCTGCCGACCCATCTCGGGTCCGTGGAGGTTGGCCCAACGACGGCGAGCTGCCCCGGTGTGACGGCTGATCCCTTTCTCCTGCGTCGCGTCCTCGTCAACCTCGCCACCAACGCCATCAAACACAACCGGCCGGGCACTCACGTCGTGCTCGATGCCGAAGCGACGCCGCAAGGAGACGTGGTGTTCTCGTGCGCGGATGACGGGCAGGGACTTTCGGCCGAGGTCAAGGAGCGGTTGTTCCGGGAGTTTGCCAGCGGAGATCGCACGGTCGACCATGAGTCGACCGGGCTCGGTCTGGCGTTCTGCAAGGCGGCGGTTGAAGCTCATGGCGGGCGCATCTGGTACGAGAGTCCCGGGAACCGTGGCGCACGCTTCCTCTTCACCATTCCATCCAAGCGAAAGGAGCCTGTTAATGTCTGAAGGAATACCTCCAACAGTCCTCGTTGTCGACGATGACCCCGACTTCGTCGCGTTCGTCGCCACCGCCCTCGAGGAAGAGGGGTACAGGGCGGTGCCGGCCTGCGATGGCGTCGAGGCGCTCGAGATTGCTCGCCGAACGCCGCCCGACCTCGTAACTCTCGATCTCCAAATGCCCCGCAAGACCGGCGTGTTGTTCTATCGCCAGTTCAAAACGGACCCTCGCCTGCGCTCAGTGCCTGTCGTGGTCATCACCGGTCTTCGCCAGGCCAACTCCTATACGGCGCCGTTCGTCGACGCCTTCTTCGAGTTCAACGATCCCGCCATACCCAAGCCGGACGCTTTCCTCGACAAACCTTTCGCAAGAGAGGCACTGCTCTCACTTGTGAAGGCGCAGCTCGCAACGCCCGCGGAGCCCAGGCCATGAGCCCCCACGAGCTGCGGACGTTGGAACTGTCCGTTGATGCAAGTCAGTTGGGAGGCAGGCACCGCGAGCGTGGCCCCGATGACAGGAAGTGGGGGCATGAGGCCCTTGGGGCTGGAGCCGGGGGCGGCAGTGGCCCCGCATTACTGCCATCGGAGGAGCCATGAAGAAGGTCGGGAAGGTCATCTTGGGAGCGGCCGTGGTGCTGGTCGGGGCGGGAGCGATCGGTCTGAAGCACATGCTCGACCACGGGTTCAGCGCTAGAGACAAGCCAACCGAGATCGAAAAGGTCATTGCGAGGCGGCTTCGCTACCTGTCGATTCCCAGCGCTCACGCGCGCCTCACCAACCCCGTTCCCCTCACGCCGGAGGTCTTGGCGCGAGCCAGGGCCCACTTCGCAGACCACTGCGCCATCTGTCACGGCAACGATGGCCGGGGGAAGACCACGATCGGACAGAACCTCTATCCCAAGGTGCCCGACATGACGCTGAAGGAGACGCAGGACCTGCCCGACGGTCATCTCTT
>JAJXYI010000253.1 GCA_021780625.1 bacterium
CGGAGCACTTCGATGAAGGTGACGAAGAAGTTGTTCACGCCCTCGCGCAACTGCTGCACGTAGGCGTGCTGGTCGGTCGAACCCTTGTTGCCGTACACCGCGATTCCCTGGTTCACGGGGCGGCCCTTAAGGTCGAGCTCCTTGCCCAGCGACTCCATGATGAGCTGCTGGAGATAGCGCGACATGAGAAGCAGGCGGTCCTTGTAGGGCAGCACCACCATGTCGCGGCTGCCGCGACCCTCGGTGGCCCAGAACCAGGTGGCCGCGAGGAGTGCCGACGGGTTTTCCTTCAGGTTCGGCACGCGCGTCACGGCGTCCATCGCGGCTGCTCCGGCGAGCATTGCATCGACGTCGATGCCCTGCAGCGCGGCGGGTAGCAGGCCCACGGCGCAGAGCTCCGAGGTGCGGCCGCCCACCCAGTCCCACATCGGGAAGCGCGCCAGCCAGCCTTCCCTCGTCGCGACTTGGTCGAGCTTCGAGCCCGCACCGGTCACCGCGACGAACTGTTTTGCAGGATCGAGTCCGGCCGCCTTGAACGCGGCAGCAGCCTCGAGCATGCCGTTGCGCGTCTCCACCGTGCCGCCCGATTTCGAGATCACCACGACCAGCGTGTCCGCCAGCCCGGCGCCGATGTGCCCGAGCACATAGTCCATGCCGTCCGGATCGGTGTTGTCGAAGAAGTGCACCACCAGCTTGTCCTTGCCTGGCTGGGCGAGGGCCTGGTTGACCAACTGGGGTCCGAGCGCAGACCCACCGATTCCGACTACCAGAAGGTGCTTGAAGGCGCCACGGGGACCTTTGATCGCTCCAGAATGCACTTTGGCAGAGAAATCCTTGATCGCCGCAAGCGTGCCCGTGATCTCCCTGCTCAGCTCCGCGGTCGGGGCGAGGTGGGCCGCTCGCAGCCAGTAGTGGCCGACCATGCGATTCTCGTCGGGATTCGCGATCGCGCCCTTTTCGAGCGCCGACATTTCGGAAAAGCATGCCTGCATCGGCGCGGCCATCTGTTCGAGGTAGCCGTCCGGAAACGGCATCCGGCTCAGGTCAAGGGAGACGCCGAGCGCTTGATTGGGAAAGTTCAGTTCCTTGTAACGTGTCCAGGACATTGGAATCGGGTGGTTTGAGTTGTCGTTGGTCGGACGTCGCGCCGCAGCGAACGGAGCCGCTGCGATCAGGGCGGGGGAGAGGTCAGAGCCCGTCGGCGTCCGTGTAGGCTCCGAGCGAGGCGCTCACTGCGAGGGCGCGATATTTCGCCAGCACGCCGGTGGCCGGATTGGCCTTGCGCTTCCACGCCTTGGCGCGGGCCTTCAGTTCCTTCGCTGGAAGATCGAGGGTGATCTCGTTCTTCTTGGCGTCGATCGTGATCGGGTCGCCGTTCTTGATCAGCGCGATCGGCCCGCCGTCGAAGGACTCGGGCGTGATGTGGCCCACAACGAAACCGTGGCTGCCTCCGGAGAAGCGTCCATCGGTGATGAGCGCCACGTCCTTGCCCAGGCCCTTGCCCATGATCGCGCTAGTGGGCGCAAGCATTTCGCGCATGCCCGGACCGCCGCGCGGTCCCTCGTTTCGGATCACAATCACATGCCCCGCCTTGACCTTGCCCTCGAGGATCGCCTTCAGCGCTGCCTCCTCGCCCTCGAATACGATCGCCTTGCCGGAGAATGACAGGCCCTCCTTGCCGGTGATCTTCGCAACCGCACCCTCGGGCGCCAGGTTGCCGTAGAGGATGCGCAGGTGGCTGTCGGACTTGATCGGATTGTCGAGCGAACGGATCACGTCCTGGTCCTTCGAATACGGTTTCACCCCCGCGAGATTCTGCGCGAGCGTCTTGCCGGTGACCGTCATGACGTCACCGTGCAGCAGCCCCGCGTCGAGGAGTATGCGCATCAGCGGCTGGAGACCGCCGATGCGGATCAGGTGCGACATCGTGTACTTGCCGGAGGGTTTCAGGTCACCGAGCACCGGAACCCGCTTGCCGATGCGCGTGAAATCGTTGAGCGAGAGCTTCACCTTGGCGGCATGGGCGATCGCCATCAGGTGCATCACTGCATTGGTCGAGCCGCCCAGGGCGATCACGACCGCGATCGCGTTTTCAAAGGCTTTCCGCGTCATGATGTCGCGAGGCTTGATGCCCTTCTTAAGCAGGTCGACCACCGCCGCGCCGGCGCGGATGCAGTCCTCCTTCTTCTCTTTGCCTGCCGCGAGTTGTGCGGAGCTGTCTGGAAGGCTCATGCCGAGGGCCTCGATCGCCGAGGCCATCGTGTTCGCCGTGTACATGCCGCCGCAGGACCCTTCGCCGGGGATCGAACAGGACTCGATTGTCTTCAGGCCCTTTTCGTCGAGCTTGCCTGCTGCATTCGCGCCCACCGCTTCGAACACCGAAACGATGTCGCACTCCTTCTTCGTCTCGGGATGGATGCCAGGAAGGATGGTACCGCCATAGACGAAGACTGATGGACGGTTAAGGCGCGCCATCGCAATGAGGCAACCGGGCATGTTCTTGTCGCAACCACCGATCGCCACCAGGCCGTCGAAGCCCTCGGCACCGAGCACGGTCTCGATCGAATCGGCGATCACCTCGCGCGACACCAGCGAATAGCGCATGCCGGGGGTGCCCATGGCGATGCCGTCCGCGACGGTGATGGTTCCGAAGATGATCGACTTGCCGCCCGCGTTGTCGACTCCCGTGCCCGCGCGACGTGCCAGCTCGTCGATATGCATGTTGCAGGGCGTGAGCATGCTCCAGGTTGAGGCAATGCCGACAACCGGTTTCTTGAAATCGGCGTCCTGGAATCCGACCGCCCGCAGCATGGAGCGGTTCGGGGCGCGGTCGGCGCCGTCGTGAACAATGGAGGAGTACTGGCGGAGGCTTTCAGGCTTGGATTTGGAGCTCATGTTCGGGAAAGGCGCAGCGAACCAAACGACGCCCGCACGGGCAAGCATCATCCTCGACGGCGTTTGCATGCCGGACGCCTCCGTTTTCGTGATTGCTTCGGCTCCCGCACGCCCCTTTCACTCGCGCAGGTTTTCATGGCCTTCAACCTCAAGAAAGTTCTCCGCGCCCTCCTGTTCTCGTCGAGCCGGCCCCTGTCGGTGAAGGACGTGCAGGCGGCGTTCACCCGGTTCCATGAACAGGCATCTCTCCCCTCGAGCGAAGGCGACGAAACGGCGGCCGCCCTGGGAGCCGATGCCGCGGGTGAGCCCAGCCTGGAGTCTGCCCCCCAGGCCGTTCCCGAGGGTGTCTCGATCCCGGCTCTCCAGGAATCCGCTCCCGAAGTGGATCCCCTGGCGCTTGCGCCTGACGATCCGGAACTTTACCAGGAGGTGCCGTCCCTTGTCACGGCTTCACAAATACGCGAGGCGATGGATCAGGTCGCCGAGGAGGTGCGGGGGCTCGACCTCGGCCTCCGGCTCGTGGAGGGCAGCGGTGGCTACCAGCTCGTGACCGAGCCGCGGTTCGCAAAATGGATCCGCGTGCTCCGCAATGAGCCGCCGCCGGTGCGACTCACCCAGTCGGCCCTCGAGACGCTCGCGGTCATCGCCTACCGCCAGCCGGTGACACGCACCGAGATCGAGAATATCCGAGGGGTTTCCGCTGAGGCCGGCGTCAACAAGCTTCTCGAGCGCGAATTGATCTACATCGTGGGCCGCGCCGACCTGCCAGGTCGTCCGCTTCAGTACGGCACGACCGACAAGTTTCTAGAATTTGTCGGCGTCCGCTCGCTGGAGGAATTGCCCGCCTCCGATGTCCTCTCCAATCGCCAGATCGACGATTGGCTGCAAAAGACGAGCTCCGCCCGCCCACCCACCGATGCCGAGATGGGTCTCCCGCTCGAAGTGGGCGAGGGCGAGTCTCCCAATTTCGAGGA
>JAJXYI010000425.1 GCA_021780625.1 bacterium
TCGTCCTCGATTGGATGATGCCCGGAATCAGCGGCCCCGCCCTCTGCTCGAAACTACGTTCGCTCGGGCTCTCGCACCGGCCCTACATCATCCTGCTCACCGCCAAGAACGACAAGGCCGACATCGCCGCCGGTCTCGACGCCGGCGCAGACGAATTCATCACCAAGCCTTTCAACCAGGTCGAGATGCTCGCCCGCCTGCGCGCCGCCCGCCGCGCCGTCGAGTACGAGAGCGAGCTGCAGCAGCGCATCGACGAACTCGCCGCCCTCGTCGAACGCCACAAGATGCTCGAGGACCTGATCGCCAAGAACGGCGGCTCAGGCCAGGCGGGCGCATCGGCGAAATCCACCAAGGGTGACACCGCCCCCCAGACGCCCACCCTCCAGCTCTCCACCGCAGAGATCGACCAGGCCATCCGCCAGGGCTGCGCCGGTCTCGGCTGGAACGAGGTCGCCATCACCGCCAAGCCCGCCGAGGGCCCCTACACGCGCCCACCGATGATGGCCTGGTCCGGCTTCTTCGTCGACCCGGCCGAGGTGTGGCTCGATTTCATCCTCGAGTCCGACGCCGACACCGCCGCCCTGCTCTTCGAGCGCTCCATGCGCAAGAGGCCCGCCAACGACCGCGCGCTGCTCGATTACCTCGCCGAGATCCTCAACCTCATCACGCTCCACGCCCACTCGATCCTTGAGGAACGCGACAACACGATGATCGCCCCCTTCCTCTCGCGGGGCCTGAAGCTCGGCAGCCTCAGCGCCGCCCTGCCCATCCCGCCCGCGCCGCGCGAAACCTTCTCAATCGCCATCGGCGGCGCGACGCTTGGATTGACGCTCCTCCGGCACGCCTGCCCGGTGAAGCAGAAGACCGCCGGACAACTCAACCGCGCCGACATCCTCGCCGCCCCCTTCCAGCCCTCCGACGCCTACCAGATTCCGCTTCTCAACCGCGGCACGGTCCTGTCGGAGCGTTTCGTCGAACGCCTCATCGCCTTCGCCCGCAGCGAGGGCGTGCCGCTCAAGCTCTCCGTCTTCGAACCCTCCCCCGTCGCCATCCAGCTCAACCCCCAGCGCACCGAACGCCGCCCCCTCGGCCAGGATGATTTCTGAGGCGGATCCAGAGCGGGTTGAACAGAAGGCAACGAAGGAAACGAAGCGTCTGGAGGCGGATCACGCCGGGGTTGGCATGGCCGAGTCGACAAGGGAGGAATTCGATCCCGAGACTTCCTTCAGTCCCCCGCTCCTGCGCTTGATCCCAGCTTACCTAATCCCTCTTCGTCCCCTTCTGTTCAATCTCTTCCGCCTCGGAATTTTCAGCCTCTGTGCTCTCCGTGTCTTGTGGTTCAAATCCCTCCGACCTTCCAACCGAAGGCTCCTATCCATGCTCACGCGGAGACGCGGAGACGCAGAGAAAACGGATTTCTGGCTTCTGGCTCCTGCCCTCGGCCCCTGCGAATTGCGGATCGATATTGAGTGCGGAATCTCGATTCCGCTTTCGGACGCGAGTCTCGACTCGCGCCCGCCCCCGCCTCCGCGGGCCGCCCCGCCCCGCGCGCGACAGCCGCCGCTGATTCTCAGCGCGAGGGGTAAAACCCCTCGTCGAAAGCGGTGAAGATCACCGCACTCCAAAGTCTGAAGTCTCCTAGATTCTAGCTCCTAACTCCTAGCTCCTCCCCGTCCTTCTTTTCCTTCTGTTCAATCGGATTGTCTTCACTTCCGCACCACGTACCCCGCCTTGACGATCTCGTCCTGGATCCTGTTGAAGACCCCGTTGACCTCGTCGTCGGTGAGGGTGCGCTCCGGTGAGCGGAAGGTGAGCGAGAAGGCCAGGCTCTTGCGGCCCTCGGGCAGGCCCGCGCCTTGATAGACGTCGAAGACCTCGACGCCCTCGAGCGTGAACGTAGTGCCCACGGCCGCCCGCGCGACCTTCGTGAGGGCCTTGCGGACCTCCTCCGCCGGCACGCCCGACTCCACCACTAGCGCGATGTCGCGCAGCGCGGCGGGATACAGGCTAAAGGGCACGAAGCGACGACGCGCCGTCTCGCCGCCGAGCTTTTCCGGAAGAATCACGAACTGGCCGCCGATCACGCGCCCGGTCACGCCCGCCGCCTTCGTCAGCGCCAGATCGACCAGGCCGAACTGCGCCAGCCAGCCATGGCCGATCTCCCCCGCGCAGGCAGCCTGGTTCGACTGCCAGCCCAGGCCCGGCGTCGCAGACGAGCCGTGCACGAGGCGCGAGATGTCCACGCCTGCCGCCTTCGCCAGCGCACCGGCGTGGTGCTTCGCCCCGTAGAAATCCGCCGGCTCGCGCCGCTTCCACGGACGTTCCTCCGTCTCCGCAATCACGAACGCCACCGCCACGCACTCGAGCAGCTGGCCGTTGCGGTCCAGGAACACCCGGCCCGTCTCAAACAGGCGCGAGACCGCCACGCCGCGCGACTGGTTCAGGCGCAGCGACTCCAGCAGGCCCGGGACCAGCGAGCCGCGCAGGTTCGACTGATCCTCGACAAACGGATTCGAAAGGCGCAGGCCCTCGGCCGCCGCCTGTGACGCCCACGTCGCCAGCTCCTTCTCGGGCCGCAGCGTCAGGTTCACGCACTCGTGAAAGTCATGGCCCACCAGATACGCGTTCACGCGACGATTGTAGGTGACCACCGGGTCGTCCTCGCCAATCAATCCCGGCGATTTCACCACCGCCTGCGGAATGCGGTCCGTGCCGTACAGGCGCAGCACCTCCTCCACCAGGTCGATCGGCCGGTCAAGGTCGTCGCGCCAGCTCGGGACCGACACGGTCCACGCTAATCCGCCGCCCTGCGCCGGCTCCTCGCGCACGATCCGGAGCTCCAGCGCCTCGAGCGACTGGCGCATCTCGTCATCCGGAATCGAGAATCCCAGGCGCTCGCGGATGTACGGGGTCGTCACAGCGATCTCGCGCTTCCACGGCTTGTCGCCGCCCACCTTGAAGACCGGCGACACCACACGGCCGCCCGCAGTGGCCACGATGAGATCCACCGCGCGGCGCGCCGCCTCCAGCGTCGAGTGAGAATCGACGCCGCGCTCGAACCGGTAGGAGGAATCCGACGACAGTCCCAGCGTCTTCGAGGTCCAGCGCACCGACTGGCGCTTGAACAGCGCCGCCTCGAGCACGATGTCCGTCGTGGTCTCGTCCACGCCGGAATTCTCTCCGCCCATCACGCCCGCCACGACCACCGGACGCTCCACGTCGGCGATCACGAGCATGCGGCTGCTCAGGGAGCGCTCCTTGCCGTCGAGCGTCACGAGCTTCTCCCCGTCGTTTGCGCGGCGCACCACGATCTGTCGGCCCGCCAGCTTCTTCGCGTCGAACGCGTGCAGGGGCTGGCCGTACTCGAGGAGCACGAAATTGGTCACGTCCACGATGTTGTTGATCGGTCGCAGCCCGGCCGCGAGCAGACGACTCTGCATCCACTCGGGGCTCGGCCCGATCTTCACGCCCGCCACGATGTGCGCGCTGTACAGCGGGCAGTCGTCCGGTGCCTCCACGCGCACACCGGTCAGCAGGTCGTGGCGGTTCGCGCCGAGCACGTTCTCGTCGACCACGCCGGAGAATTTGATCTCCGGATACACGAGGTCCTTCTTGAACCACGCCGCCAGCTCGCGCGCCACGCCCAGGTGGCAGAGGCAGTCGGGACGGTTCGGGGTCACCTCGATGTCGATCACCGTGTCGCCCGCGGGCAGCACGTCGTTGATCGGCGTGCCAAGCGCCGGCCGGCCCGCCAGGATCATCAGACCCGAGGCGTCCTCGGCCGCACCGAGCTCCTTCGCCGAGCACATCATGCCATCCGAGGACTGGCCGCGGATCTTGGACTGCTTGATCACGAAATTG
>JAJXYI010000689.1 GCA_021780625.1 bacterium
GGTGGACTGGGTGTCGAGTGGCGAGGAGACGGTGCGGCGGGCGGTCGACGGAACGTACGCGGCGATCGTGCTCGATATCGGGCTGCCGGATCTGACGGGGTTCGAAGTGTGCCGGCGGATACGCCGGACCTCGCAGGTGCCGATCCTCTTCCTGACTGCGCGCAACGCGGAGGTCGACCGAATCGTCGGCCTGGAGATCGGGGGCGACGACTACGTGGTGAAACCCTTCAGCCCCCGCGAAGTGACGGCCCGGGTGCGGGCGATTCTCCGGCGCACGGCGGCGGGCGCTGCCGGGAGCAGCGACGGTGCGGCGCGACGCGCGAAGGGATTCGAAGTCGACGCCGAGCGGCGGCGCATCGCGTACCGGGGCGCCGACCTGGTGCTCACGCGCAACGAGTACCGGCTGCTGAAGACATTGGTGGAGCGGCCGGGGCGGGTGTTCTCGAGGGACGAACTGCTGGCGGCCGCCTGGGACGATCCCGGGGCGAGCATGGACCGGACGGTCGACGCGCACATCAAGACAGTCCGCGCGAAGCTGCGGGCCGCGGCGCCGGATGCCGATCCCATCGAGACGCATCGGGGGGTTGGATACTCGCTCCGCGAGGAGCCCTGAGGAGGCGGGGCATGCGCCTGAGAACGGTCATCTTCTCGGTCTACGTTGGAAGCTCGGCGGTCGGCTTCGCCGTGCTCATGGCGATCATGCTCTGGGAGGTGCGGCCCCGCTATGTCGATTCGATGAGGGCCACGATGCGCGAGACGGCGGACCTGCTTGCGACGATGCTGCAGTCTCGCCTCGAGGCGGATCACGCGGGTGCGGGTGCGGCGGCGGTGGCGGCTGCCTGGAACCGTGAGTTTGCCGGGACGGGCCGTACGCCGGGTCGGATGCGCGTCTACGTGACGAATGCAGACGGCGTGGTGGTAGCCGACTCGGCGGGCGGGCGCGACGTGGGGATGAACTATTCGCAGCGGCGCGAGCTGAAAGGCTATTTCTCGTCGTCGTTGGATACCGCGGCGCAGGCCGACGTCGTTGACGGCGAGTTGCGGGCGAGCGCGCCTGTGCTCGTGGGCGGGCGCCTGGTGGCGGTGGTGGGCGTCGGCAGGCCGCTGAGCACGATCCGCCAGCTGGTGCTCAGCGCCCGCCTTCGGCTGGTGTTCGAGGGGCTGGCCGTTGCAGCGGCGATGCTCGTGGCGGGATGGTGGATTGCGAGCCGGGTGGCGCGGGCAATCGAACGACTCACGGCGTATGTCCGCGAAGTCCGGGTGCATCCGCAGCCGGGACCGCCGACATCGCGGGCCAGGGAGATCCGCGAACTGGCGACGGCGTTCGAGGAGCTTCGGGTGGAACTGGAGGGGAAGGCCTACGTCGAGCGGTACACGCAGAGCCTGACGCACGAAATCAAGGCGCCGATCGCGGCGATCCGGGGTGCGGCGGAGCTGTTGACGGAGGATCCCCCTCCTGAGGATCGCGATCGGTTTGTGGCAAACCTTAAGGCGGAGTCGGCGCGGCTTCAGCAGATCGTGGAGCGCCTGCTCGAGCTGGCCTCGGTCGAGGCGCGCACGACGCGACTTGAGACGCAGCCGGTGGGACTGCTTGCGCTGTTGGAGGAGGTGGTGGACGGCGCCCGTTCGGGGGGCCTGGTCGGCGGCCGCATGCTCGTGCTCGACGCGGGCGGCGAGTGCGTCGTGGAGGGCGAGCGGTTCCTGCTTCGGCAGGCGGTCGACAACCTGATCCGCAACGCGCTGGAGTTTACGCCGGAGAATGGCCGTGTGACGGTGACCCTGGGTCGGCGCGGCGCCCTGGCGGTGGTGCGCGTCGACGATGACGGACCGGGCGTGCCCGAGTATGCGCTCGAGCGGGTGTTCGAGCGGTTTTTCTCGCTGCCGCGCCCGGGAAGCGGACGCAAGAGCACGGGCCTCGGACTGAGTTTCGTGCGGGAGGTGGCCCGCCTCCACGGCGGCGAGGTGGTGCTGGAAAACCGCCCCGAAGGCGGCGCGCGCGCCGAGCTGCGGCTGCCGGAATCGGCGAAACCGGAAGAGCGTAATTGAATCACCGTGACATTGGGCGGCTGCGCCGCAGACGACGGACGTCAGGATTCGGCGACAGACCGTGTTGAGCCCTTCGACTGCGCTCAGGACGGGTGCGGAGCCTCCCGCGCAGGGCGGAATCGAGATTCCGCAGTCCAAAAGGGGGAGAGTTGGCCGCACCGCTAGACATGTGGAGTGCGGAGCCTAGGCTCCGCTTTGGACGGGACGTCTCGACGTCCCGCCCTTCGGTCGCGGGACAACAAGGTGCGTGGTCCCACGGGAATGGAACGTTGCGTGCGGATGCCGACGGTCGTCGGCGAACGGGCCGGGGCGCGAGTCGAGACTCGCGTCCGAAAGCGGAATCGTGATTCCGCACTCAAAAGAATCAGCGGCCGGACTTCATTCCAGCGGTTCGGCTTTTCCCCAGTTCCTCCTCGTCGTTGATGATTTTCGCAGCGGTCCCGGGAGCCTCGCGGCGGGACGAAATTCATCCGCTTTTCATCGGGCCTTCATCCTGTCTTCACGCGGGGCGGCTAGAAACGGGGGCATGGACACACCGCCTCCCCTCATCCCCTCCTCGCTTGTCGCCACATGGCAGCGTTTCAGCCTTCCCGCGAAGTGCGCGGGCATCGCGCTCCTGGTCCTGATTCTCCAGATACCGATCATGATGGTCCACGGCCTGCGCAACGAGCGTGCGCAGCGCAGGGACGATGCGGTGGCGGAGATCGGGCGGACCTGGGGTGGGCCGCAGACCCTGGTGGGGCCGGTGCTTGCGGTGCCGTTCACCTTCCGCCCCAGCGGCCAGGCCGCGGCCCCGCGTGTGGCGTGGGCGTATTTCTTGCCGGAGACCCTCGACGTCAAAGGAAGCCTTGCGACGGAGCGGCGTTCCCGGGGCATCTACACCGCGGTGGTCTACACGGGTTCGCTCACGCTGAGCGGGCGGTTCGCGCCGCCGGACTGGACCTCGCTTGGCGTCGAACCGGTGGAGATTCGCTGGACGGAGGCCAGGATCATCCTGGCGGTGGGCGATGCGAAGGGAATCCGGGAGGCGCCGGCGTGGACTTGGTGCGGCAGGCGGATTTCGTGGACCGCGGGCTCGGGGTGGGGATCGTTCCGCGCCGGCCTGCATGCGGCGGTGCCGGTGGATGCGCCGGCGCCGATGGCCTTTTCGATCCCGCTCACGCTCGCCGGAAGCCACCGCTTCAGTGTCGTGCCCGCGGGCGCGCACACGACGGTGGCGCTGACGTCGCCATGGCCGGATCCGGGCTTCGAGGGGGCCGTGTTCCCTGTGACGCGCACGGTGAACGCGGGGGGATTCAACGCGTGCTGGGTCGTCAACAGCCTCGGGCGCAACCTGGCCCAGCAGTGGGCGGAGGGAACCTACGAACCGTATCCGGGAGCCAATGACATCGCGGCGACGGCGCTCGGGGTGAACCTGGCCCCGGCGGTCGACGCGTACCGCACGCTGGACCGCGCGCTGAAGCACTCGCTGCTGTTCCTTGCGCTCGTGTTCACGGCATTCTTCACGTTCGAGATGACGGGGACTAGCCGCCTGAAGATGCTCCACTACCTGCTCGTCGGGGCATCGCTGTGCCTGTTCTACCTGGGGCTGCTGGCGCTCTCGGAATTCGTGGGGTTTGCCTGGGCGTATCTGCTCTCCGCCGCATCGTCCACGCTGCTGATCGCGGGGTACAGTGCGTCGGTGCTGGGCTCGTGGCGTCGGGCGGGAGTCGCGGCGGGGGCGACGGGTGGGGTTTACGGGTATCTCTATTTTGTCCTGCAGATGCAGGACTACGCGCTACTGGCGGGGACGCTGGCGCTGTTTGCGGCCCTTGCGGCGATCATGGTGGTGACGCGGCGCTGGGAGCGCCTGCACGAGCCGTCGTGATCCCGGGTTGGCAGCCCGCGGCGGGAAGCATGCCTGCCGCGGGCCTTGCCGGAGAAATCAGGCGGTGGCGAGAGCGGCCTCCTCGGCGGGGACGCCGGTCAGGGAGGGGCAGCTCGGCCCGCCGAACCAGGTGCCCTCGACGAACGTTGTATGGGCGACCTGGGGGATGCCGCACTTGTTGTGCATCAATTGTCCGGCCAGGAGCTCGACGGCGAGTTCGCCGACGGTGTGATGACTCTGGCGGACGCCCGCATAAAATCCTCCGGCCTGATCGAGGAAGAGGTCGACGAACGCGACGTCCCTGGGAATGGACAGCCCGCACTGCTCGAAGGCGGCCTGGACGAAGTTCCGGTTGCTGAGGATCACGTCGGGCTTATAGCGGCGGTACCACTCGAGAAAGTCGCCGGCGTCCACCTGAACGTTCGACCGGCTCTCGTTCATCCAGGCGTCGATGGGATGCTCGCCGGGAAAATAGAGGATCGGCACGTGGTCGGCGGCGGGAAGCTTGGACTGGTCGCAGAGGAAGCCGGCGGTCCAGAGGTTGTCGACGCTGTGGTCCCAGCCGCGGTGCATCACGAAACCGATGCGCTTGTAGCCCGCGGCGCGCACGTGTTGCATGGCGAGCCGGATGATCCCGCATTGGTTGTTGGTGACGTTGTGCAGGGCCGGCATGTGCGGGAAGTAGTCGATCTTCACCGCGCTGAACTCCTCCCAGGCGAAGTGAAGGGCGACGTCGACCTCGCGCCGGTGCGAGGCGATGATCAGTCCGTTGATGCCCCGGGTTCGAAGAATCTGATTGAGCCGGCTGTGGGTCATGCCCGGCTCTCCCATCCAGAAGTGCTCCATCTTGTACCCGAGCATGTCGGCCATCGACTGGGCGCCGGCGTAAAAATCGGGGTGAGCGGTCACTTGTTTCCACCCGAAGCGAGTGTCCCAGTTGGTCACGTAGGCGATGGTGGACGGCATCCGCGAGGCCTTCACCCTGCGTCGGTACGCCACGAGAGCCTGCACGGCGGGGTCGGGGCGGTAGCCCATGTCCTTGGCGATCTCCTGAATCCTCTGACGGGTTTCCAAGGGAAGCCGGGGGTGGTTCCTCATCGCCATCGAAACGGTGGTGGGGTGAACCTTCGCCTCCCGAGCGACGTCGGCGAATGTGACGCGTCGATCAAGCATGTCCAAGAAAGGCCGTGCGACTGCGGCTCTGTCAAACGCGGTCTATTGTGAGACTAAGACAACCCAATTCGTATTCAACGTTTCGGATTTGACTACCTAATCGATTGGATAAGTTTATAGTCAAGTAACTGAATAACAACAAGATGTGAGCTACGTGTTGCTCCAAGGGTGCTGGTTTCCGCCGAGACGTTAATTGTGCGTTATTTCTTGATATGAAGTAACTTAACTAAAGATTATGCCTTAAATCACGATGTGATGGGTCAACTTACGTTACGTAATCTCTCCGGACACGCGTGGGAAGCCCGATCACGCGGGCGGGAGGGCGCTCAGGAGGCGGACCCGGCGGCGGCGGAGTCCGTGGCGACCGCGACGGGCTGGGGGGCGGGGGCCGGTTCCGCAGCGGCGGCGGGGAGGCGGCTCTTCGCGCCGCGCACCGCGTCGGCAATGTTGGTCGGATGGGCCTCGGGCTCGCCGCGCTCGTGATTGAAATGCATCGAGACGGTCTTGGACACGCCGCGCTCCTCCATCGTCACGCCGTAGATCGAGTGCGCTGCAGCGACGGTGCGCTTGTTGTGCGTGATGATGATGAACTGCGACTCGTGGACGAACTTGCGCAACAGGTCCGTGAAGCGGCCGATGTTCGACTCGTCGAGCGGGGCGTCCAGTTCGTCGAGAAGGCAGAAGGGTGACGGCTTCACCATGTAGAGTGCGAAGAGCAGGGCCACGGCGGTGAGCGTCTTCTGTCCGCCGGACAGCAGTGTGATGCTCTTGAGCTTGGTGCCGGGCGGCTGGGCGATGATCTCGATGCCGCTCTCGAGGATGTCCTCGGTCTGGATCAGCTCGAGATGGGCCCGGCCACCGCCGAACAGGGTGTGGAAGGTGTACTCGAAGTTCTTTTTGATCTGCTCGAAGGTGAGTTCGAACTGCTTCATCGAGGTCTGGTTGATCTCGTCGATCGTCGTTAGCAGCTCGGTCTTGGCGGAGGTCAGATCGTCCGACTGGGTCTTGAGGAAGTCGTAGCGCTGCTTGAGGTCGGCGTATTCCTCGATGGCGACGAGGTTGACCGCACCCATGTTGGCGAGGCGCTGACGGAGGGCGTCGATCTCGGTCTTGATGGGCGTCCATTCGGTGGACTCGACTGCCTTCAGGTCGTCCTCGGTGGGATCGGGCCTCTGCTTGGGCTTGGAGCGCCTGCGCGGCCGGGCCTTCTTCTCGGCGTCGGCGACGGAGGCGTCGGCGGCCGCTTCGGCGGGTTGCGCGGCGGCTTCGCCCTCGGCGGGAGCCTCGGCGGCGGGCTGGGGCTCGGGGGCGGGTTCGGAGGTCCTGGGCGCGACGCCCTCCTCGTCTTCGTCCTCGTCTAGATCGAGCGGCTTGATGTCGGGCGGCTCGTCCTCGGAGCGCCACAGCAGGGAGCGCCAGTCGTAGGAGCCGACGCGGATCTGAAATTCGCGCTGGATATCCTCCTCGATGAACTGGGCGCGCGACCTGGCCTCGGCGAGGCGGACCTCGCAGCGGCTGAGTTCGCTCTGGGCGGTGTCTGAGTCGTGGCGCAGCGTGCTCTGGGAGGACTCGACGGAGTTGATGCCGCGTTCGATCTCGACGAGCTCGGCGCGGATCCGCTCCACCTGCTGCTGGGAGACGACGAGCGTCTCGCCGAGCTGCGCGGCGCGGGCGCGGAGGCGGTCGGCCTCGCGTTCCAGCTCGGAAATCTGCTCGGACCAAACCTCGATCTCCTGCTGGCGCTGGATCAGCAGCTCGGAGAGCTGGGAGCGCCGCCGTTGCATGTCGGCGAGACCGCGGTCGAGGACCTCGACCTTCTGGCGGCGCTCGGCGAGCTCCAGGCGAGCCTGCGCGAGAGACTCGCGCTTCACATCGCGCTCTGTACGAAGTTCTCCGATACGCTTCTCGAGGGCTGCGATGCGGTCGCGGTGCCCCTGGGCGTTCGCCTCGGCCTGGGAGAGTCCCTCCTGGGCGCGCTGCCAACGCGCCTGGGCCTCGTTGCGGGCCTGCTCGAGCGAGACGAGCTCGCCCTCCATGCGCTGCACACGGTTGCCGATTTCCTCGAGCGAACGCTGGGCGTTGCGGGAGTCGGTCTGGACGGCGGTGACCTCCTCGGTGGCGGCGAGCACATCTGCGCGGCGCTGCTCGAGGGTCTGCTCCGCCTCGGCGAGGCGCGCGTTGAGCGCGTCGATGACGGCCTTCTGGTCGTCGTGGGCCTTCTGGTCCTCGATCACCTGGCGTCCTGTCTCGCGCAGGTCGATCTCGCGCTGGACGATCGAGCCGGCGGATTTCTTCTGGTAGCCGCCGGAGACGAGCCCGCGCCGGTCGACGATCTCGCCGCGGCGCGAGGCGACGGCGAGGAACGGGAAGGAGGGATTGGCCTTCCAGAAGTCGAGGAAGGCGGTGAGCTCGTCGGTGATGAAACAGGTGGAGAGGATCGACGCGGCGGGGTGGCCATCGTCGGCGTGGGAGAGACCGTTGAGCGCCGGGTGGAGGAAGGCGGGCAGTTCGCCGACGGGGCTGGTGCCGTTGGCGCCGTTGGAAAGTTCGGAGACTTGGAGGACGACGGAGCCGATCTGGTCGCTCTCGAGGCGCGAGAGGATGCGCTGGGCGGTGGCGAGGTCGGCGACGTTGACGGCCTCGACGGCGTTTCCGAGCAAGGCCTCGAGGGCGCGGGCGAAGTCGGGTTTGATTTCGATGCCCTGCGTGATGGCCTGGGCGCGGGCCTCGCCGAGCGTGTCGTTGAGGCGGCCCTGAAGGAGGGCCTTGGCGCCCTCGCCGAAGCCTTCCATTTTTTCGTGCAGCTGCTGGAGGAGCTTGAGCCGGGCGGTGCGCTGGGCGAGCTGGCGGTCGATGTCCTGAAGCTTGCGCTGGGCTTCGCGAAATTCCTTGGTCGTGTCGACGATGAGCTGTTGGGCCGCCTGGGATTCGGCCTGGGCGCGGGCCTTGCCGACGAGGGCCTCTTCGACCCGGGTTTCGAATTCGGCGGCGATCTGCGCGGCGGCCGACTGCTGCTGGCGCAGGGCCTCGAGATCGTGTGCGAGCGACTCGTGCTTGTGCACAGAGGTCTTCTGGTCGACCTCGTAGCCGGAGCAGTCGGTCCGCAGCCGGGCGACGGTGCTTTCGACCTGTAGCAGCTCAAACTTCAGCTGCTGGAGTTCCTGCTCGGACTTGGTGAGCTCGGCGTCGATGACGACGACCTCGCGGTTGCGGTTTTGGAACTCGGCGTCGGAGCTTCCGAGCAGGTTGAGTTGGAGCTGCTTGTCGTGGGCCCCGGAGTCGACCTGTGCGGCGAGCTCGCGAACCTGCATCTCGAGTTCGCCCAAGGTTGCGCGCGCCGCGTCGAGGCGCTCGGCGAGCCCGTTGCGCTTGATGTCGGAAAGATTGGCGGAGTTTTCGGCCTGTTCCTTTTCAGAGCGCACGTCGAAGACGGCCTGCTGGGCTTCCTGGACGCGCTGATTGAGGTGGGAGCGTTCGACGCGCTTGGACTCGAGCGCGGACTGCTGCTGCTCGAGGTTGGAGCGGCGGGCGTCGGCGTCGGCGCGGAGGGTGCCGACCTTGCCCTCGAGTTCGGCGAGGGTGGCGGCCAGCTGGGCGTGCTGCCAGCCGCCGTGTGCGAGCACGAGGTGACGGAGGCGGTAGCTCAGGCGCTTGAACCTAAGGGCCTTGGAGGCCTGGCGGCGGAGGCTGTTGATCTGACGGCCGACCTCTCCGATCACGTCCGCGACGCGTGTCAGGTTCTGGTCGGTCATCGACAACTTCTGCAGGGCCTCGCGGCGCTGCGACTTGTACTTCGTGATGCCGGCGGCTTCTTCGAAGACGGCGCGGCGCTCCTCGGGCTTGGAGGAGAGGATCTGATCGATCTGGCCCTGGGCCATGATCGAGTACGAGGTCCGGCCGATGCCGGTATCCATGAACAACCGCTGGATGTCCTTCAGGCGGCAGGGTTGACCGTTGAAGAAATATTCACCCTGCCCATCGCGGTGGACCCGGCGCATGATCTCGATCTCATGGAATTCGCTACCGAGCTGTTTTTCGCAATCGGTGAGGATCAGCGAGACTTCGCAGAGCTGGGCGGGTTTGCGGCTGTCCGCGCCCTCGAAGATGACGTCCTGCATCTTGCCGCCGCGCAGGGCCTTGGCGCTTTGTTCACCCAGTACCCAGCGGATGGAGTCGGCGATGTTCGATTTGCCGCAGCCATTTGGCCCCACGATCGCGGTCACACCCGGTTCGAACCGGAGGGTGCTGGGATCGGCGAAGGACTTAAATCCGTGGAGCTTTAGGGCTTTGAGGTACATTGACCTGAGTCGTCAGTGGGTTGAAGAGAAGGGCGAAGGGAACGTAGAGCCGGGAGCTCACCAGGGATGCGTGTGCCGAGGCGGAAGCACCGGTCGGGTGGTCTCAGGGTGGGGGCGTTCCATCGCTTCGTTGTTCCTTCTTAGTTATCTTCGTTGTCTTCTGTTAAATACGTCTTTGGTCAACCATCGCCTGGATTTCAATTCCCGGTCATCTTCGCTTCCTCCTGTTGGCTGGGTTTCCCAAGTTGGAAACGCCGATGTTGAGAGAGCGGTATTTTGCCGTGCAACGGGAAAGTGCTCGGACTTGCTCACGGGTTATTCACAGGGTCCGGCTCCGCCGATCGGGGCGGGGAGCTCAGGCGACGCGGCAGGGCAGCAGTGCGGCGTCCTGCATGCCATGAATAATCTTTTTGTCGGGGGGGCAGAAGGTCGCGAGAGCGCCCGCGAGCCGGGCCTGTCCTTCGCCCACGAGGTAGTAGGGGCAAAGTCGAAGTCGGCCTTCGCGCGGAGCAGCCTCGAATGCGCCGGGCTGTCCGTCGGCGGCGGGAACGTAGAGCGTATGGCGCGCCCGCCGCGGCTTGCGGTAGGCCTGGAGGACGTGAAGGTGCTGGTGGGAGAGGTCAAGCGCCTGCTCGAGGCCGAACTGCCACTGCTCGCGCGAGCAGTCGGAGCCCAGCACGACGCTGCGGGCGCCCCAGGCGGTCTCATGGTAGCCGCTGATCTTGATGATGAGATCGCGCTCCTTCTGCGAGGCGGCGGCGAGTTCACGCCAGTCGGTGAGAGGACGCCCGCCGACGAGCGGGCCGTCGAGCACGGCGCCTGGAGGCAGCGGGGCGGCATCGAGTACCCAGGATCTCGGGATGATGCGCGCGAGCAGCGCATGGGAGCGCTTGTCCAGCGACTCCGTCCAGAATTCGCGCAGCCGATGGTGGTGGAAGAGCGCGAACGCGAGTTTCTCCTCCTGGAACGGACGCATCGGAGGCGCCACGGCGAGGTCGCCGGCTTTCCAGGACTCGAGGATGAAGGCGGCGGTCTTGACGTTCGCGAGGTCGAAAAGCTCGAAGAACCGGTACAGCACGTCGATCTTCTCCGGATTGCCTTCGAGGTCGAAACACAGCGTGGTTCCGAGCGGGAAGAGCTGTTCCGGGCGCAGGCAGAAGACCCGTTTCCCCTGCACTTGGAGCTGGCCGGCGAGCCACTCCATCTCGGGGCGGTACGTGGCGGCCTCCTCGCTGACGACCAGCGCGATGAGCGGATTGCGTTCGCCAGGGCGAAGTGCGGCAAGGCTTTCGTGGAAGGCGCGGATCATCTCATCGCCCGCGCCGATGATCGACGCGCCTTCATCCTGCGCGTACAGGCGGTTGAGAAACGCCGTCAGGCCAATCCCTCCCGGCACCGAATCGAGCTCCGTCATCACGAAGCCGTCGTCGGTCAGCAGGAGATCGGGCCGGAGCACCGTTGGAAACAGGCCGCGGTTCTTGGGGTCGCGGGCGTGCAGGACCAGCTCGCGGGGTTTGCCGCGGTCGAGGTAGTCGGCAACCCAGGGGGCGAGCAGGGGCTTGTTGCGGAGGAGGTTTTTGCCTGCGGCGGACCGGAGGTAGAGCGTCTCGAGCGCCTGATGAAACTGCAGGCAGGCCGCGCCGATCTGTCCGAGCTCATCCACCTGGTCGCGCGACAGCGGCCAGGCCTCTGGCGAGAGCTGCCAGGTCTTCGCCTCGAAGAGCGGCGTGCGGTCGAGTTCGGAGCGGATCTGCGCGTAGGGAAGCATGTGGTGATCCTGGCTGATTTGATGGAATTTGAACCACAGAGACACGGAGGACACGGAGAAGGACTCGGGGAATAGACTCTCAATCCCTTAAATTCAAATCCTCCAACTGTCCCCTGGCTTCTAACTTCTGCCCTCTGACTTCCGGTTTTCTCTGTGCCCTCTGTGTCTCCGTGGTTCAACTACGGCTTTGGCGGAGGGCGCGTCGGTTCAATCCTCCATCTTGATGTCCTTGTTGCGGTGGCGCGGGCTGCCGGCGCGGAGCCAGCCGTAGATGAACCGGTCGAGGTCGCCGTCGAGCACGCCCTGGGTGTCACTGGTGGAGACGCCCGTGCGGAGGTCCTTCACCATCTGGTAGGGCTGAAGCACATACGAACGGATCTGGCTGCCCCAGCCGATCTCGCCCTTCTCGCCGTAGAACTTTTCCATCTCGTTGCGCTGCTCGTCGAGGCGCTTCTCATAGAGGCGGGCCTTCAGGACGCTCATGGCGCTGGCCTTGTTCTTGAGCTGGGAACGTTCGTTCTGGCAGGCCACGACGAGGCCCGTGGGAAGGTGGGTGATGCGGACCGCGGAGTCGGTGGTGTTGACGCCCTGGCCGCCCTTGCCGGAGGAGCGGTACACGTCGATGCGCAACTCGTCATCGGGGATCTCGACCTTGATGTCCTCGTTGATCTCCGCGACGACGTCCACCGCGCAGAACGAAGTGTGGCGGCGCTGGTTGGCGTCGAAGGGGCTGATGCGCACCAGCCGGTGCACGCCGCGCTCGGCTTTGACGTAGCCGTAGGCGTTCTCGCCCTTGACCATGACGGTCGCCTTGGAAATTCCTGCCTGTTCGCCCACCTGGACGTCCTGGACCTCCACGGTGAAGCCGCGGCGTTCGGCCCAGCGCAGGTACATGCGGAAGAGCATGTCCGCCCAGTCGTTGGACTCGGTGCCGCCGGCGCCGGACTGGATCGAGAGGATTGCGTTGTTCTTGTCGAACTGGCCCGTGAGGAAGGAAGCAATCTCGAGCTTGTCGAGTTCCTCGACCATGGCCGCAACCTGCTGGTCGAGCTCGGCGGCGTACTGTTCCTTCTCAGCGCCCTCGGCCGCGTCGATGAGTTCGACCATCACATCCACGTCGCCGAGTTTCTTGTGAAAGTCGACGACCGGAAGGACGGCGCGCTTCAGGCTGTTGAGCTTGGCGATGTGCTGCTGGGCCTTTTCCTGACTGTTCCAGAAATCGGGGGAGCCCATCTGGGCGTCCATGGCCTCGATCTCGCGCTGCTTTTGTTCGACGTCAAAGAAACCTCCACAGATGTCCGGCGCGCTTCTTGATGTTCTCGATGTGGGAAAAGGTTTCGGGTGCGATCATGGTAAGCGGACAAAGGGAACACATGTGCTCCCCGGCGCAAGCAGGATAAAGAAGCTAGTTGCGAGGAGTGAGCATGGCGCGGTTGGGCCACGCGAGTGCGGCAGCCGCCGGCCGCTCAAGAATCTTTCCCGATTCCCGCTTCTCGCTGCTTCCCTCAGGCCAGGTCCTCGACGACGACTTCGGTGCTGTAGCCTTCGACGGTGAGGAGGAAGCGCATCGAGTCGCCCGTGGGCGTGCCGAGGGGGGCGGTCGGAGTGGCGGCGGGTTTGGGCGACTGGACCTGGACGGGGGCGGGCGTCGCCGGAGCGGCCGGCTTGTGAAGGGCGGCGAACTCGCGCGGGAACATCGCGCGCAGCACGCAGGCTTCGTCGTCGGTCGGTAGAGTGGCCGCGGCCAGTTCGCCCCGAAGTTTCTCCATGCGGGGGGCGAGCGCGTCGGCGGGACGACCCTCGACGGGCTGGGCCTTGTAGCGCTCGCAGACGAGCTTGAGCACGTCGGCGTCCACCGGGCCCGGGGTGCGTCCGTATTTTCCGAGGGCGATGTCCGCGGTCTGCTGGGGAATCTGCTTCCAGCGGCCGAACTTCACGTTGAGCATTGCCTGGGTTCCGACGATCTGGGAGGTCGGCGTGACCAGCGGGATCCAGCCGAGGCATTCGCGCACGTACGGGATCTCCTTCATGACCGCTTCGAACTGGTCGGACATCTTCTGCTCCTTGAGCTGATTCCTGAAGTTCGAGAGCATTCCTCCAGGCACCTGGTAGATGAGCGTGTCGCTATCGACGCGCTCGTTGTCGGGCGAAGTGAACTTGGAGAGCTCCCGGTAGACTTCGGTGAAGTGCGCGCGCAGGGCGATGAGTTTCTCGCGGTCGTATTCGACGGCGCGCGGATGGCCCTTGAGCAGCTCCATCATGCGAAGCGTATCCGGCTGCGACGTACCGTTGGCGAAGGGGACGATGGAGGTCTCGACGACGTCGGCGCCCGCGTCGATGGCGGCGAGGTAGGTAGCCGCGGCGAAGCCTGCGGTGTCGTGCGTGTGGACGATGACGGGCAGGCCGGTCTTGCGCTTGAGTGCGGACACGAGGTCGTGGGCGATCCGGGGGGCGAGCACGCCGGACATGTCTTTGATGCCGATCGAGTCGCAGCCGAGCTTCTCGAGCTCGACGCCCATGGTGACGAAGGCCTCGATGGTGTGGACGGGGCTTGTGGTGTAGCAGATTTCGCCCCGGGCGTGCGCGCCGGCGGCCTTGGTTGCGCGGATCGCTGTCTTCAGATTCCGGATATCATTGAGCGCGTCGAAGATTCGGAGCACGTCGCAGCCGGCCGCGACCGTGCAGCGCACGAAGGACTCGACGACGTCGTCGGGAAAGCTCGTGTACTGCACGATGTTCTGGCCGCGCAGCAGCATGATGTGCGGAGTCTTGGGCGCGGCCTTCTTCAGCGTGCGCAGGCGCTCGAAGGGGTTCTCCCCGAGAAAGCGCAGGCAGGAGTCGATGGTGGCTCCGCCCCAGGTCTCGAGCCCGTGGAATCCCATGCCGTCCAGGATCGGGGCGGCGGGAAGCATCTGGGCCGTGGACATGCGGGTGGCGGCGAGCGACTGGTGTCCGTCGCGCAGGACGGTGTTGTTGAAAGCGATCGACTTGGCCATGGTGGTGTATCTCCGGTTCGGTGGCGCGATTCTAGGTCAATTACGGTCCGTATACCGTGCGTTTATTGTCATACGCTATGCGTCCACTAATCTTACAGCCCTGTAAATGTACGACATTAATTGAACTGATCATACCTGCATCGCAATTCCTTATCGCCCTGATAAAAACAAAAGCCGCGCATTCTTGCGCGGCTTTGGTATGATGAATGGCTCTTAAGGCCCGGGTGTTTACTTGATGGCGGCCTGATAGTTCCGCTCGGCGGCGTCCCAGGCGACGACGTTCCAGAATGCGCTGATGTAGTCGGGGCGGCGGTTCTGGTAATGGAGGTAGTAGGCGTGTTCCCAGACATCGAGGCCGATGACGGGCTTGCCCTCGAGTCCGGCGACGGCCTTGCCCATGAGGGGGCTGTCCTGATTCGCGGTGGAGCCGACGGCGAGCTTCTTGTCGGGCGTGACGACGAGCCAGGCCCAGCCGGAGCCGAAGCGGGTGGCGGCCGCTTTTGCGAAGTCCTCCTTGAGCTTGTCGAACGAACCGAAGTTCGCGGTGATGGCCTCCGCGAGCGAGCCGACGGGGGCGCCGCCCTTGCCGGGGCCGAGGATTTGCCAGAAGAAGCTGTGGTTGCTGTGACCGCCCGCGTTGTTGCGCACGCCCGTGCGGATCGACTCCGGCACGAGGCCGAGGTTGGCGATGAGGTCGTTGACGTCCTTGTCGGCCAGCGAGGGCAGGTCCTTCAGGAGCGTATTGGCATTGTTGATATAGGCCTGGTGATGCTTCGTGTAGTGGATTTCCATCGTCCGCGCATCGATGTGCGGCTCGAGTGCATTGTAGGCGTAGGGCAGAGGAGGAAGTGTATAGGCCATAGTGATATGTAATCGATAGGTTCTATTCTCACCCAACAGATGTATCAGTCGCCGGGGAAGGTCAAACCGGCTGATCGGTTTCCGCGTCCGCGGCGGCGCGTTTGAGCTGGAAGAACGCCTGCAGCATCTCGCGGCATTCCGTCTCGAGTACTCCGCCGATCTGGAGGTCGGTCCGGTGGTTGACGCGCGGTAGGTCGTTGAGATTCGTCGCCCCGCCGAGGCAGCCCATCTTCGGGTCGGGCACGGCGTAGCACACGCGCTTCACCCGGGACATCAGCATGGCCCCCGAGCACATGGGGCAGGGTTCCTTGGTAACAAATACGGTGCACCCGGTGAGGCGCCAGTCGCCCAGGTGCGTGGCGGCCTGCGTGATCGCGAGCATCTCGGCATGGGCCGTCGGATCGTGGGCGCCCTCGACGGTGTTGTGCGCGGCCGCGATCACCTCGCCGTCGCGCTCGATGACGCACCCGATGGGCACCTCGTCCTGCCGCCACGCATCGATGGCCTGGTTGTAGGC
>JAJXYI010000673.1 GCA_021780625.1 bacterium
AATCGCACGCCCGTTATTTCTGCACCCTGATCAACCTTTATACCGACCGCGCCGCGACCTATCTGCCGCTCTCGTCCTTCCTCAATCCCTCCCGTGAACCGCTCCGCGACAAGACGCTGGTGGTTTTTTCCCAAGGACTCTCGCCCAACGCCCAGATCGCGCTGCGCCGACACCGCGATTTCCGGCATACTGTCGTCTTCACGGCGACGTCACCCATATCGGCACGCGCCGCGGGCCGGGAGGACCGCGCAAATCTCCTTACCGATCTGGTCGAACACGGAGCGGACCTCATCGCCTTTCCCCTGGCGGAGGAATACACGACGCTCATCAGGTTCGTCGGTCCCGCCTGCGGCTATCTGGCCTGTCTCCAATTCGCCGCGAGCCTTCCCGGCTGCGGTTTCGCTCCGCCCCGGCCAAACCAGATCCTTCCCCTGTTCGACCTCGCGCCCCCTCCCGATCTCGTCACCGCCATTCGGGAACACCCCGAACGTTTCGCCCAGGGCTTCAATCTCGTCTCGGCCGCGCCGATCTCGGATTTTGCCCAGAATCTCGCCTGCAAATTCATGGAAGGGCTCTTCTGGTCCTGCCCCACCGTCTCCGATTTCCTCCAGTTCGCACACGGTCCGTTCCAACAGGTGACCGCCCACCCCCGCGCCGTCGTGCTCCTCCAGGGCGAACTGCCCGCCGAAGCCGAGCTCGTCCGACGCAGCCGCGACATGCTCCGGAGCGTCGGTCTCGACGTCTACGTGCTCCATGTGCCCGCAGGGATGCTCTTCTCGATCTTCGGCTTCGAGCACCTTTTCAATCGCCTGGTCTACGGAGCCATGGTCGATTTGGGCATCGATCAGGTGAACTGGCCCGGCAAGGGACGCGACGATTTGTTGTACGGTTTTTGTCGCGACGAGGCAGTTGAGCGCATATAGACCTTTCGAGTTGCCAATCAGTTTTTTAAGCGCAGCTTTCCTCCCCAGATGAACCCGTCTGAAGCCAAGACGCCAGCTCCAGCAGCCAAGAAGGATCCCGTGCTCCTCATCGATGACGAACGGGCGCTCCTCGATGTCTTCGCAGCCGCACTCGGACCGTATTTCGAAATCACCACGGCGACTTCTGTGCGCGAGGCCGAGTTCATCCTCCACAAGAAGCCCTTTAAGGTCATCGTCGCCGATCACCTGATGCCCGGCGGCAACGGCATGAGCCTGCTCGTCCGCGTGCGCGAGGAATACCCCCACATGCAGCGCGTGCTCGTCACCGGTTACATGAAACCCGAAATGCTCCTGCGCAGCGTGAACGAGGCGGCCCTGTTTCGCTACTTGCTCAAGCCTGTCTCCATCAACGAATTGGTCAAAGTCGTTCAGGACGCCGTCAAGCTTCACGATCAGAAGGTCGCCGGCGCCTCCGCCTGAGCGGCTCCGTCACGATTCAGGGCTCCGTACGGTTTCGCAAGGCCCCCGGCCTGCGGGTTTTCCTCCGATATTCGGCGCTCGGCACTTGCACCCGGGCCATCGTCCCCTTCACTCGGCCGCTTTAACATGGCATACGATTGGCTCAAAGGAGTGCAGGACGAGTACGATGTGATCGTCATTGGCAGCGGCCTGGGCGGTCTCACCGGCGCCAATTGCCTCGCCAAGGCGGGCCACCGCGTGCTGCTGCTCGAGCACCACTATCAGCTCGGCGGCCTCGCCACCTGGTTCACCCGCAAGGGAGGCCATATTTTCGACATCTCGCTCCACGGCTTCCCCGTGGGCATGGTCAAGTCCTGCCGCAAGTACTGGACCCGCGAGATCGCCGACTCGATCGTCCAGATCAAGGACATCCGGTTCATCAATCCTCAGATGAACGTGAAAACGACCTTCGATCGCACCGATTTCACCCGCATCCTCACCGAGTCGTTCGGAGTGCCCGCCTCCGACGTGGAGCGTTTCTTCACCGATCTGCGGGCGATGAACTACTACGATCACAATCCCGAGACGACCGGCGAGATGTTCGAGCGCTATTTTCCCGGGCGCTCCGATGTCCAGCGCCTGCTCATGGAGCCCATCGCCTACGCCAACGGCTCCACGCTCGACGATCCTGCCATCACCTTCGGCATCGTGTTCTCCAATTTCATGGGCTCGGGAGTGTACACCTTCCAGGGCGGAAGTGACCTGCTGATCCGGAAGATGTCCGAGGAGCTCAGGCGTAACGGCGTGGAAATCCGCAAGCACGTCCGGGTCGAGCGGATACTGACCGAGGTCCAGGAGGGCGGACGCGTGGCGGTCGGCGTCGTCGCCAACGGCCGCGAGATCCGCGCCAAGGCCGTGCTCTCCAACGCCAACATCAAGAACACCACCGTCGGACTCGTCGGCGCCGACAATCTGCCCGCCGACTACGCCGCCGAGATCGGCCAGGTCCGCCTCAATAGCAGCTCCTGCCAGGTCTACCTGGGTATCCGCAAGGGCGAGACCATCCCTCACATCGGCGACCTCGTGTTCACGTCCGACGCCGGACGTTTCACCAGCGAGGAACTCGTCGACCTGCACACCCGCAGCCGCACCTTTTCGGTCTATTATCCGGGCACCCGCCCCGGTTCCGACAGGTACACGGTCGTCACCTCCCTGAATGCCCGCTACGCCGACTGGAAAAACCTCGGCGAGGCCGAATACGCGGTGCACAAGCAACGCCTCATCGACGAGTCGCTCGCGGCGCTCGAGCGCTTCATCCCCGGGATCCGCGGCAAGGTCGATTGGATGGAAGCCGCCACGCCCCGCACCATCGAGCATTATACGACGCACTTCGGCGGCACCTCTTTCGGCACCAAGTTCGAGGGTCTCAAGGTCTCCATGGACCTGCCGCACCGCGTTCCCGGCCTCTATCACGCCGGTTCCGTCGGCATCATCATGTCGGGGTGGCTCGGCACCATCAACTACGGCGTGATCACCGCCAACAGCATCGACAAATTCCTCTTCCGTCGCAAGCAGGGAGCCTCTACGGTCCAGGCCGCACGCGCCTCCTGACAGTCCCCACCGGCGCGTCGCTCGCATGTCCACGATCACCAATTTCATTCCGCATCGCCCGCCTTTCCTCTTCGTCGACGAGATCGTCTCGGAGACGGACGAGGGGCTCGTCGCCCGCCGCACTTGGCGCGCCGACGAGGATTTCTACCGCGGCCATTATCCGGGCATGCCCATCACTCCCGGGGTGCTTCTGTGCGAGGCGGTGTTCCAGACCGGAGCCCTGTTCCTGTCGCGCCGCCAGGCCGCTCAGGGGAGCGCCGCCCCCGCGGGCGTGCCGCTGCTCGCCAAAATCAGCGACGTGCGCTTTCGCAATCCCGTTTACCCGGGCGAGACGATCACCATCGAGGTGAAGCAGAAGGAGATCATGGGCGGGTTCATCTTCATGTCCGGTTCGGTCAAGAGCGGCGACAAGCGGGTGCTCAATGTCGATTTTTCCGTGGGCTGGAAGACGCCCGAGCGTCCCGCCGGGCCCGCCGCCACGCCGCCCGCGCCATGAGTTCCTTCGGTCTCTCCGGAAAAAACGTCCTCGTTTTCGGCGTCGCCAACCGCAAGAGCGTCGCCTGGGCCGTCGCCCAGGCCCTCGAAGCCGAGGGCGCCCGGGTCGTCTTCAGCGTCCGCTCCGATGCGCGCCGCGCCTCGCTGGCCGCACTGCTCAAGGACCGCCCGTGCTTCGTCTGCGACGTGGAGCAGCCCGGCGCGTGCACCCGCCTCGCCGACCAAGTCGCCGCCGCCGGCCTTCAGCCGCTGCAGGGCATCGTCCACTCGATCGCGTTCGCCAATTACAGCGAGGGCTTCAAGGCCTTCCACGAAACCAGGCGCGCCGATTTTCTCCAGGCCACCGCCATCT
>JAJXYI010000695.1 GCA_021780625.1 bacterium
GATCTTCCACAGGTCGCAGGCAGCCACCGTCGCAGGGCAGACGAAGCCGCCCAGGCTCGGGCCGTCCGGCCCCAGAAGGATCGGCATGTCGCCGGTGAAATCGATCGCGCCGATCGCGTACGCGTTGTCGTGAATGTTCGACGGGTGCAGGCCCGCCTCGCCACCGTCGGTGCGCGCCCAGCGCGGCTTCGGCCCGATCAGGCGCACGCCGGTACGCGCCGAGTTGAAATGAACCTCGTAGGTCGATGCGAAGAGGTCGCCGATGTCCTCCGGCTGGAAGAAATCCGGCGCACCGTGCGGGCCGTAGAGGACGGCGATCGTCCATTCGCGGCCGTATTCGGGCACCAGTCCGGGCGCGAGGCGCCGGAGCGCGCCGCTCTCCGCATCGCCGAAGACCGGACCGGGATTGACGTGGAGCACGTCGCCGGGCCGCAGCGCGCGGCCGGCGTGTCCGCCAAACAGCCCGAGCGTGAACGTGCTCTTGCTCCCGAGGTAGTCGGGCACGTCGAAACCGTGCCTCACGGCGAGATAGGTGCGCATGCCCGCACCCTCGATGCCTCCGAGTTTCAGCAGGGCTCCCGACTTCACACGTACTGCGCGCCAGAACGGCACCGGTTTCCCGTCGATCTCGGCCGACATCGCCGCGCCGGTGAGAGCGATGACCGCGTCGATGTTGAAGCGCAGGGTCGGACCCGCGAGCGTCATCTCGAGCCCCGCGCACGAAGGAGGATTGCCCACAAGCACATTGCCCAGCCGGAAGGCCAGCGGATCCATGGGACCCGACGGCGGGACGCCCACGTCCCAATAGCCCAGGCGGCCCGGGTAGTCCTGAACCGTGGTCTGCGTGCCGCCCTCGACGACCTCGATCGAATCCCGTCGGTAGGGCAGCGACTCGAGAAAGCGCGTGGTGACGCGCCCCGCGCGGAAACCCTCGGACGCGAGGATCTGCCGAAGGTAGCGGAGATTCGTCTCGAGTCCCTCGACGCGGGTGTCGGCCAGCGCCTCGGCGAGATGCGCGAGCGCCTCCGCGCGATCCGCGCCCTTCACGATGATCTTCGCGATCATCGGATCGTAGTACGGGCTCACTTCGCTGCCCCGGCCGACCCAGGTTTCGACGCGCGCCGACTGCGGAAACACGCATTCGGTGAGCACGCCGGTGGACGGCTGAAAATTGCGTCCCGGGTCCTCGGAGTAGAGGCGGACCTGAATCGAGGCTCCGCGCGCCGTGCGGGTCCAGCCCGACAGGTCGAGTTCGCCCGCCGCCTGGCGCACCATCCATTCGACGAGGTCGAGGCCGGTCACCTCCTCGGTTACGCCGTGCTCGACCTGCAGCCGCGTATTGACCTCGAGGAAGTAGAAGGCGCCGGTCGCGTCGTCGAAGACGAACTCCACGGTTCCAGCCGACTCGTAGCCGGCGGCCCGTCCGAGGCGTTCGGCGGACTCGAGCAGGGCCGCGCGGACCTCGTCGGAGAGGCGCGGCGCGGGCGTCTCCTCGATGATCTTCTGGTTGCGTCGCTGCACCGAGCAGTCGCGCTCGCCTACCGCGACGACGTTGCCGCGCCCGTCGCCGAAGATCTGCACCTCGATGTGCCGCGCGCGCTCGACGTATTTTTCCAGATACAACCCGCTCTCCTTGAAATTCGCCCGGCTGAGCCGGTCGACCGTGGCGAAGGCCGCGGCGAGCTCCTGGGGCCGGCGCACGATCTGCATGCCGATACCGCCTCCACCCGCGGTGCTCTTGAGCATCACCGGATAGCCGATGCGTTCGGCCTCGACGGCGGCCTGGTCGGCGGACTCGAGCAGGGGCGTTCCCGGGAGCAGCGGCACGCCCTGCGCGGCGGCGATCTCGCGCGCCGTGTGCTTGAGCCCGAAACGGCGCATCTGGTCGGCCTTCGGTCCGATGAAGACAATGCCCGCGGCGGCGCAGGCCTCGGCAAAGCCCGGGTTCTCGCTGAGAAAGCCGTACCCGGGGTGGATGGCCTGCGCACCGGCCGCCTTCGCCGCGGCGATGATGCGCTCGGCCTGCAGGTAGCTCTGCGCGGCGGGCGCCGGGCCGATCAGCACGGCCTCGTCGGACTGCTCCACGTGGAGCGAACCGGCGTCGGCCTCGGAATAGACCGCCACCGAGCGGATGCCCAGGCGGCGGAGCGTGCGTGCGATGCGGCAGGCGATGGCGCCGCGGTTTGCGATGAGGACCTTGTCGAACATGGCGTCGGCGTTACGAGATTCGGTACGGGCGGGTGCCTGCGGGCTCCCAGACGATCACCTCGATCGGCGTCGGGTTGTAGGCGTTGCACGGATTGTTGAGCTGCGGGCAGTTGGAGATCAGGCAGATCACGTCCCGCTCCGCGCGCATCTCCACGTATTTGCCGGGGCCCGACACGCCGTCGGCGAAGTTCAGCCGGCCGTCGGGCGTCACGGGCACGTTCATGAAGAAGTTGATGTTGCACGCGAGATCCCGCTTGCCCAGCGAGCAGCCGCACTCCTGGGCGCCGCGCAGGAAGCTCTCGCGGCAGGCGTGCATGGACTCTCGGTCGTGCCCGTAGCGCATCGTGTTGCTCTCGCGTGAGCAGGCCCCGCCGATCGTGTCGTGGCGGCCGCAGGTGTCGGCCGTGATGGTGAGCAGCACGTCGCCCAGGTTCGAGATCAGTCGCGTGCCGGTGGTCAGGTAGAGCGCGCGCTGGCGGCGCACGGTGTCGGCCGCGCTGTACCGATTCTCCGGGTCGTGCGCGTCGTAGAAGAGCGTATCGGCAGACTGGTTACCCTCCAGGTCGACGATGCGCAGCGTCTGGCCCTTGCGAACGAGACCGGACCACGGGTCGCCGGCGGGGATGACGTGACGGAGGACGGCCTTCTCGGGATCGAGGGTGCTGGGTGTCATGGCGGGTCAGGCGTTGGCGCGAACGGGGGCGCGCAGGATGCGGTAGGACTCGTTGTTCTCGAAGGCGCGCCGGTTCTCCGGGCGCACCGCGAGGCAGGGGTCGTCGGGTCCGGGGGGAGCGGCCTCGCGCACCTCGAGGCGCACGGGGCGGGCGCGATACACCGGATCCGGGTTCAGCGGGTGCTGGCAGGTGTTGATCACGACGAGCGTGTCGAGCTCCAGCCGGAGCTCCACGAAATCGCCCGCCTTCGAGTGGCCGGGCACGAAGGAGAGCCGGCCCTCGTCGTCGGAGACGACCTTGCTGAACCAGTTCACGTTCGGCACGAGGTCGCGCTTGCCGAGGCCCCACTTGCCCAGCTCGATCAGGAAGCACTCGCGGCCGTTTCGGTAAAAGTCGTTGCGCGCGGACTGGAACGGATTCTCGCCGTGCCTTTCGCGCACCAGGTCGGCGTCGGAGGCGCCGCACACGGTGTCGTGCCAGCCGACGGTGTCGGCGGTGATCGACGCGAGCAGCCGGCCCATGTCGGAGTGCAGGCAGTACGGCGCGCGCAGGTGGAAGATGTGCTGCCCCTTCAGCGTGTCGGGCATGTTGTAGCGCTCCGACAGGAGGTCCGCGTGGTACAGCAGCATCCCCACGTTCGCGCCGCCCTCGACGTCGACGATCCGCAGGGACTTGCCCCGCGAGAGCACCGCGGACCACATGCCCGCGTGCGTCAGGGTTCTCGTGAACAGGGGGGGGGTGTCGCTCATGGGAGTAATACGATTGTTTCGTTTCGTAACACCCACTGAGCGGATTCCGTGCCAAGTTTCCGGCGATTTGCGCCGAAAAGCGGACCGCGGTCCTACATCAGCTGGGGCATCGCGGTCGCCGTCAGGTGGAGGCGGCCGTTCTTGACGCCCTTGGTGGCGGTGAGCTCGTCGGCGAGCCTGCGCAAGGTCTCCACGGGTC